>JAMJQV010000268.1 GCA_023554435.1 Gemmatimonadota bacterium
CGGGCGCCACCGTCGTGGCGACGGCCGTCGCGAACCTGAACGAGAACCTCCCTCCCTCGACGGACTGGGTGGTGCAGCGTGCGTCGGGCGTGTTTCACTTCGTGCGACTGTCCAGTGGTCTGCGAGAGATCGCGGTTCACAGGATCCGGCCCCCGATAGACGACCCCGGCTCCATCACGGTCGAGGCGCGACCCGGAAAGGGGCTCACGCAACCCGCCAGGGGGCCCCGGCGGCGTACCGGAGACATCCCGCACGGCGATCGGCGCCGATTGATCCTGCTCCGCATGACCGAGGCGATCACCCGGGACGTCGAGGACTGGCTGAACCGGGAGTACGAGGTCCACGATACGCGCGACCCCGCCGAGGTGATGTCGTTGCTGCAGGCCGAGGGCTGGGGCGGTGTGTGTATCGCCGTTGATAGGTCGGGAATCGAGCAAGCCATCGAGACGTGCCACACCATTCGGCCGCTGCTGGCTGGAGCGATCGTCGTGATGTCCCGGGGACAGCTGAGGTCATCCGATCGGGCGCGGGCCATGGAGGCCGGCGCCGACGACATTCTGCGCCAGGATGTGGTCCTGCGAGAGCTCAAGTCACGGTTCCGGAGGGCGGCGGCCGTAGTGGCGGGCGCCCGTGACGTCTCGCAGCACTCGGGCAGACCGCAGCCAATCCCCGACCTGGTCGACAACACACGATTCAAGGCCGAAGTGGAACAGCGCCTCGTCTCACCCTCGCTGGGCTACATGACGCTGATCCTGGTCCCGGAGAGCGTCGGTTCGGATGTACTGGGAGCGCTTCGCGCCAGCATTCGTCTGGAGGCCGGTGATTTCGTTGGCCTCGTGGAGGACGGGTACGGGGTGATTCTGCAGGACGCGCGGGGGAGACATGCGCGGATCTACCTGGAGAGGGCGCTGCGTTCATTGGACCCTTCCGCCGGCGCGCCGGAGGTCGGGATCCTCACCAGCCCCGAGGAAGCGGACGAGATCAGGGCGGCGCTGGGTGCCTGAGACCTCGGCCCATCGGAGCGGAGGAGCCGGATTACTCTCGCCGACCTGGTGACCACTATCATCGTGGTCACCATCCTGCTGGCCCTCGCCGTGGCCCTCGTGACCTATGTGACCAGAGGGGTCCGGCGCACCCGCCGGGTCGAGCCCGAACCGTCTGCCGAACGGGGTTCCCGATACTTCGTTCGATACTCCCCCGAAGCGCGACTGGACAGGCGGTCCTGACCCGATCCCGGGACCCGTACTTGTCTCGGCGGAAACCGGGCGCGACCTTAGTCGCTCGCGCCGTCCGGGTCACCAGGGACCCGGTCCCATCGGAGCGGAGGTTGCGTTGGGCGAAAAGGACATCCGGATAGAGCTGGACAGCTCCGACCTCAGGGTTTTCACCCAGGCTCTGCTGCGAGACGTTCGGGCGCTGGACGAGCTCCTTCGCGGAGACCGCATCGAGTCCGGGGTCAGACGCATCGGGCTGGAGCAGGAGTTGTTCCTGGTCGATGACATGTGGCGCCCCGCTCCCGTCGCGGTGGAGGCGCTCGAGCGCATCGATGACCCACGTGTGACCAGCGAAATCGGCCGCTTCAACCTCGAGTTCAACCTCGATCCTCTGCTGTTCGGCGGCAATTGCCTGCGCCTGATGGAGAACCGGCTCAACGAACTCCTGGACAGGGTCCGCGGTACGGTGCGTGATCTCGGGGCCGAGGTGGTCCTGGCCGGCATTCTGCCGACGCTGCGCAAATCCGACCTGACCCTCGACAACATGGTGCCGGCGGACCGTTACTACGCCCTCAACGACGCCCTGACGCGCCTCCGTGGAGGGAACTACGACCTGCGGATCAAGGGCACCGACGAGCTTCGGGTGACGCACGACTCGGTGATGCTGGAGGCGGCGAACGCCAGTTTCCAGGTTCATTTCCAGGTCGGGCCCGAGGAATTCGCGCGTCTCTACAACATCGCCATGGCGGTAACCGGACCGGTGTTGGCCGCGGCCGTGAACTCACCTCTCATGCTGGGCCGACGCCTGTGGGCGGAGACCCGTATTGCGGTGTTCCAGCAGTCGGTGGACACCCGCAACCCCATCTCCGAGATCCGGGATGTCCCGGCACGCGTGAGCTTCGGGCGAGAGTGGGTCGATGAATCCGCGATCGAGATCTTCAAGTCGGACGTGTCCCGGTTCCGTGTTCTGCTGGGCCGCGAAATCGATGAGGATCCGTTCGAGTTGATGAGCGCCGGGCGGGTCCCGAGTCTCAAGGCCCTCCAGCTGTTCAACAGCACCGTGTACCGGTGGAACCGGCCGTGCTACGGCGTGGCAGACAACATCGCTCACCTTCGAATCGAGAATCGCGTATTGCCGAGCGGTCCCACGGTTCGCGACGAGGTGGCCAACGCGGCGTTCTGGTTCGGCCTGCTCAGTGGTCTGGCAGAGGAGGTGGATGACGTTCGGAAGGTCATGGCCTTCGACGCCGTGTACACGAACTTCCTGTCCGCTGCGCGGCATGGGCTGGAGGCCCATTTGACCTGGTTCGACGGCGAGCCGATCACGGCGCAGAAGTTGATCTGTGACACGCTGCTGCCGCTGGCGCGCAGGGGACTGCACGCTCGCGGAATCGACGCGGCGGACATCGAGCGCTACCTCGACACGGTCGAGGCGCGGGTCGACTCGATGCGAACCGGCGCCCGGTGGCAGCTCAACTCTCTCGCCGACATGGGCGAGATGGGGACGCTCGAAGAGCGAATGGCCGCGCTGGTCGCGGCCACCGTGGAGAGGCAGCGACACGCTCGACCGGTCCACGAGTGGGGCCGCGCGGAGCTCAAAGAGGCTGGAAGTTGGAAGCCCAGCTATCTGCGTGTCGAGCAGTACATGTCCACCGACCTGCTGACGGTGAACGAGGACCAGGCGATCGACCTGGTCGCCAACCTGATGGACTGGCACCGGATTCACCACGTTCCGGTAGAAGACAACGAGCACCGGCTCGCGGGTCTCGTATCTCACCGGCCGTTGCTGCGCTTCCTGGCCAGCGATGAGGGTCGGGGGGCGGATGGCCCCATTCCCGTCAGCCGGGTGATGGTCACCGAACTGGTGACCGCCGGCCCCGACACCACGACGCTCGAGGCTATCGACCTGATGCGAGAGCACCGGATATCCTGCCTGCCGATCGTCAAGGAGGGCCGTCTCATCGGCATCGTGACCGAACACGACTTCATGCGAATCGCGGGTACGCTTCTCGAGGAGATGCTGCGCGAGTGAGTCGGGTCGCCAGCTCGCCGATGGCATCCAGTCCGGAGGGGCCGCGCCACTCGGGATCGCGGCGGTCGAGCGGTACCGGCCTGGAGAGCGGTCGCATTCTCGGCCGGTATGGCACGCTCCCCGGTCCTCGCCTCATTTGCCTGGGCGGACTGCATGGAAACGAGCCCGCCGGCGTGCTCGCGCTCCGACGAATCTTCTCGTTCCTCCACGACACCAGGCCTCCCTTCAAGGGCCAGGTCGTCGGGATCGCCGGCAATATCGCTGCTCTGCGGGCAGGCCGCAGGTTTCTGGAGCGGGACCTGAACCGCGGCTGGAGTCCTCGGGGCATGCAGCGGGCGGAGACGTTCCCCGGAGGTCCGGCAGAAGACGGTGAACAGGCTGAACTGATTGCGGTCCTGCGGAAGGAGCTCGAGGGGGATCGATCCAGCATCAAGGTCATCGACCTGCACACCACCTCTGCCGAGGGCCCGCCGTTCCTCACCCTGGCCGATACCATCCGAAACCGGGCGTTCGCCAGGCGCATCGGGCTTCCTCTCGTGCTCGGAATCGAGGAACAGATCGACGGAGCGCTACTCGAGGTCATTACGGCCGCCGGTCCCGTGACGCTGGGTATCGAGGCCGGCCAGCATGACGATCCCGTGTCCGTGGACCACCACGAGCGGGCCGTCTGGATGGCCCTCATCGCCGGCGGGCACGTCGCGGAGGAGGACGTGCCGGACGCGAACTCGATGCGGACGGCCCTCCGCAACGCGTGGCGCGACCTGCCCAAGGTCTTCGCGGTGCGCTACCGGAAGCCCGTCGCCGGCGAGGACGGTTTCAGCATGCGGCCTGGATACCTGAACTTCCAGAGAATCTCTGCCGGGGAGGTGGTCGGGCACGACCGTAACGGACCGGTGACCGCGCCGGAGGGCGGGCGGATCTTCCTGCCCCTCTACCAGGACCAGGGAGACGACGGCTTTTTCATCGTGCAGGACGTGCACCCCGCCTGGCTCAGGCTGTCGGCCGCGTTGCGCAGCCTGCGCGTTTCGAGTCTCGCACGCTGGCTGCCCGGCATTCACCCGGCGCGTCGGCGACCCGACGTTCTGATCGTGGACCGGCGAGTCGCGCGGTGGCTCACCGTGGACGTGTTCCACCTGCTGGGCTATCGGAAATCGAGGGTGAGCCGCGGCTGGTACGTCTTCCGCCGGCGCTCGCACGACCGCAAGGTAGGATCCTGAGCGTCGAGACAGGCTCGATTCACGACCTGCCTGTCGGGCCTGCCTAGCCCAGCGCCGCCCGAATCGCTTCGACCAGGGCGTGCAGGTTCTCCTCGCCGTTGTAAACGTGCGGAGCTACCCGAACCGCGCTTCCTCGAAGTGAAACCGAGACGGAGCGGGCCTCCAGTTCTGGACCCAGGACGGCAGGATCGACTCCGGCCGGGAGCCTGAGGCCGAACAGGTGGCTTCCCCTCCACATCTCGTCCTCTATCGTCACATCGAGCGAGGCGGCCTCCACGAGGGCATCGCGAGAGATCGACCGGCAGTACTGCTGGATCGCCCCCGGCGACCATGCCAGGAGCTGTCTTATCGCCGCCAGCTGCATGGGCACGAGTATGAAGTTCGAACGCTCACCAACGTCGTAGCGGGCCGCACCCGGGCGGTAGTCATCCCTGTAGTCCCCCACGCGCCGGAAGTCGTCGCTTTCAGGGCGTGAGGCCCAGGTTTCTTCGAGCGGCACTCCGTCGTCAAACCGTGCCCCGTACCAGGCGAGTCCGAGGCTGTAAGGGCCGAGAAGCCACTTGTATCCAGCACACACGAGTACATCGGGTCGGATGGTCGCGAGTTCGAACGGGGCGGCCCCCACGGACTGGGTGCCGTCGATCACCAGGGCTGCGCCCAGCTCCCGGGCGCGGTTCCCCACCGCCTCCAGATCGAAACGGGTGCCGTCCATCCAGTGGTAGTGCGGCACAGCTACCACCGACGTGGACGAGTCGATGGCCTCGAGCAGGGACGCGTTCCATGCCTCGCCTCGCGAGCCGTCCGTAACCGGGGCTTCGACCGTCCGCAATTCGAGTTCGCGGTCGTACGCCAGACGCCGCCATGGGTACACGTTACTGGGAAACTGCTCGGCGAGAATGACGACGTTCGATCCCCGGGGAGGACTGAGGTTTCGCGCTGCGGCCGTGATTCCGTAGGAGACGGAGGGGACGATCGCGATCCGCCCGGGGTCCCGGGCGCCGATCAGCGCGGCGAAAGCCTCTCGCAGGCGATCACTGTCCTCGAAGAAGTCCCGGGGCCCCATCTCGAAGGGCGTGCGCTTGCGGCGCATGCCCTCGATCCCCGCCTCTTCCACATCTCGAAGCAACGGGGACATGAAGGCGCAGTTCAGGTAGTGAACTCCGGCCGGGATACGGAACAGGTGCGTCTGTCGGTCCAGACTCTCCGGCTCGTTCACTGGCTCAACACCTCCGGCGACTCAGAGAATGACCTCGTGCCCCTCCCTGGCCGACTGATAACAAGCCTCCAGCACCTCGATCAGCCGGACCTGGTCCTCCTGGGCTCCGTAGGGCTTCTCCCCTCTCACGTGTCGGAGGAAGTCACCCCATTCCTGCCGGTAGGAGTCGGTGTACAGTTCCGCCGGCGGTCTGTCTATGGGCGGCGTGACGTCCATCACACCGGACTCCGTTTCCGTGAGGAGCTGGAGAGGATAGGAATAGGCTGAACCTCGATCGCCCAGCACGACCACCGAGTGCCGGTCCCGCTCGTCGATGAGCTCCCAGGTCACTTCGACGCTCGCCGAAGCGCCCCCGGCCATGGCCAGGTGGACCACGGCCGAGGTCTCGACGTCTCCCTCACCATGCAGTCGAGCGCACAGGCGTTCCACCACCGGATAGTCCAGGATCCACAACAGCACATCCAGGGCCTGGGCCCCCAGATCCATCAACGCACCACCGCCCGCGCGCGACGGATCGCGCCGCCAACCTCGTCTGGGCCTCCGGGAGCGTCGATTGAGCCAGTTCGAACGGATGTGGTGGACCTCTCCCGCTTCGCCATTGGCCACGAAATGCTTGATGGCGCGGAGGTCGAAGCGGTAGCGCAGGTTGTTGGCCACCATCAGCTCCAGGCCTGCCTCACTGGCGGCGTCAATCAGACGACGGGCGGCCCCCGAATCGCCGACGAGCGGCCGCTCGCACATTACGTGGGCTCCATGCGAAAGAGCCGAGAGTACACCGGATTCGTGCTCGCTGGTGGGAGAGCAGACCAGCACGGCGTCAAACGGCGCCTTGTCTGCGAGATCGTCCAGGGTGGGCGCCACGAAGTCCACCTCGAACCGATCCGCGATCGTGCGGGCCTTGGAGACGTCCGAGTCCACCAGGCCGGCGATGTTCACTTCCCTCAACCGCTTCAGAATCGGGAGGTGTACGACCTGGGCTGCTCCTCCAGCGCCGACCACGGCGACGTTCACTGTACGCGGCACGCCCGCCTCCTTTCTCCGTCAATCACCCGTCAGAACCTGTACGCCACACCCGCATAGACCGCCAGGTTGCTGGCAGAGGTCACCAGCGTCCCGCGCACGTCCACGTAAAGCCGCAGGTGCTTGCCTGGATCGAACTGCACGCCGCCTACCGCGGACAGCCCTGCAGTCACCACGGCGTCATCGAGAAACGTGCCTTTGATGGCCTGACCCGAGTCGTCGAGGATGTAGAGATCCGCCCCGACGCCCAGGTACGGGGCGATCAGGGGATTGGACAGTACCCACTGGAGGTCGAATCCCAGAATCCAGTAGTTCCGCTGCATGTCTCCGAGGTCGAAGTTGCAGCCCGGCGGAGTGCACAGGTCTTCGAGGTTCTGCTCGAACTTGGCAACGGCCTGCTCCTCGATGTCCGCCTTCCAGAAGGCGAAGCGCGGAACCACACGCACCTGGGGCCCCAGCGGGCTCAGGTCCGCGCGGATGCCGAATCCCACGGTTCCCTTCGCATCCTTGGCGTTGGCCCACACCACGTCGACCCCGATCGCGCGAAGGCCGAGGTTCTCGTAGTCGTAGTCCTCGAGATTCTGCGCCGTGGCGTCGCCGGCTCCGAGCAACGCCCCTGCGAAAAGCACGGAAATGAGCGCCAGGGAATGGCGCCATCCCGCCCGTTGCGCTGCGCCCAACCAACGCGCCCTCATTCGCCTCATCCACCCTCTCCTTCGTACGCGTTCACCAGGACTGCCCCCGGGTAGTAGGTGTGAAGGATCTGCTCATAACTCTGGCCCGCACGCGCGCGGCCGATGGCTCCCCATTGACACATTCCGGCTCCGTGACCATAGCCGCGGCCCTGCAGCTCCACCAGACCGTCAGCGTGTTCCACAACCGAGAAATCAGTCGAATTGAGTATGCGGCCATCGTGCGGAAGTGCGCGTCGAATGTCGAGCCGGCTCAGAACGAGTTCCACCCCCGGCCCGCGGAAAGCCAGGTCCTTCACCCTGCCGCTCGGGGTACGTTCGACGACCTCCAGGCCCTCGATCCGCCCCAGTTCGCCTGACGACACCCTGAAGTGTGCTGCGAGACCCGCACGTGAGACCGAGTCGAGGTCGGTCGGTGACCACACCACGGACCATCGGTAGCGGGGAGATGCGGAGCAGTAGTCCGTTCCGCCGGGACTCCGATCGGCTACCGCCTGGAGATACGGAGCGGAAGGACGATCCATCACCTCCTCGACCGGCGCCGTCCGACCACCACACGTGGAATGGTAATACGCCCGAATGGGCCGTCCCTCGAACAGCAGGATCTGCCCCGCCGTCCGCCGTACCGCCCGGGTCGATTCGTCGCGCTCGGCCGCCATGCCCCCGTAGGCCTGATCGTCCACGGTGCCGAACAGGTCGAAGCCCTGGTCCAGTTGACCGCCGAGCTGGGCAACCGCGTACGTGCGGGCAGCGACGGCCTGAGCCTCGACCGCTGCCAGCTCGTCCGGCTCGCGCGGGCCGATTTCCAGTGGAACCACACCCAGGAGATAGTCTTCCAGCGGCAGCACGTTGATCGCGCTTACCCGGCCGTCGTTCGCGACTCGCAACTCGGCCGATCCCCGATACGGTCGCCCGGCGACGAATACGGCTGCGTCCGTGCTGGCGGGACGCACGCGAACGGAAGGGACCCCTGTGGGCGTATCGGAGAGGTCACCCTCCAGAAGCAGCGCAGAACCGTCCGCGCTGGCAACCAGGGTCCCGCCCGGTTCCACCTCGCCGGCAGGCTGACCGGTGAGGGCGTCCTCGAGCTTCAAGCCACCCGGCGAGGACAGGGTAATGCTCGGCCGGTCGAGTGCGACGCCGACGCGGACGACCGGTCCACCACCAGCCCTTAACGTGGACGGGTTCCCTGGAATCTTGTGAGAAGTGACGGGAGCGGGGGGCGCCGGCTCCAATCGGGCTTTCGAGGCGCCCAGGGGCAGACAGACGAGCAATACGAGGGCGGCCCGCCCGGGTCGGAACGCCCGACGGGGCCGGGAGGCGGCGGTCACCGGCCCCAGACGGCTTCGAGGCCCAACGGAAGCACAGGAAGCGCTCGACGCTGGCCCGCGCCTGCACCGGCCGGTTTCCCGGTCGCTCTGATGATCCGATGCACGATACCGGTGAGGTCGTAGTCGTCTGCATCCACGATCTCGGCCTCGACAATCGTCCCGGCCGCCAGTCCAGCGGTGCCCTCGAGGATCGTCACGCCGTCCACGTCGTCGGCCTGGCCCCAGGTACGTGCCACCGGGGTCTCGCCTTCCTCGTCGACCAGCGCCTCGACGCGTCGTCCGATCGACGCCTGCAGGCGATCCGCGCTGATGGCGCGCTGCACCTCGAGAAGCTCCTCCAGCCTCTCGGTCCCCACACCATCCGGAAGGAACTCCCCCTCCATGCGCATCGCCCGCGTGCCGTCCTGCGGAGAGAAGGAGAACGCCCCGAGGCGATCGAACTCTACATCTTCGACGAAATTCAGGAGATCACGGAAATCGTCTTCCGCCTCTCCCGGGAAGCCTACCATGACCGTCGTTCGGAGGGTGAGGTCCGGGATCGAGCTTCTCAGCCGCGCGATCTTCTCGCGCAGTCGGTCCTGTCGCTCGGGCCTCCGCATTCGTTCGAGCACGGCATCGCTGGCGTGCTGAATCGGCATGTCCAGGTAGGGGACGACTCTGCGCTCCGTAGCGATCAGATCCACGAGCGGCTCGCGAAGACCCGCCGAGTAGATGTACAGGAGGCGAAACCACGGGATGCCGGTCTCATCGAGGAGCCGACGCAGGAGAGAACCGATATCCGTCCCGTCCCGGAGGTCGCGACCGTAATGGGCGAGGTCCTGCGCCACCAGGTTGACCTCGACGGCCCCCTGTGCCTCGAGACGCTGCGCTTCGGCAACCAGCCGATCCGCCTCGAACGACCGGTGCTTCCCCCTCCACAGAGGAATCGCGCAGAACGCGCACCCGTGATCGCAGCCCTCGCTGATCTTCAGGTAGCGGACGTGCCGGCGATCGGTCAACGGAACGCGTTCGCCGGGGTGCGGCGTGCGATCGGGATCCAACAGGCCCAGGCGCTCCAGCTCCGGCACCAGCCGTTCCATGTCCCGCAAGCCTACGAAGAGGTCCACCTCGGGAAGAGC
This sequence comes from Gemmatimonadota bacterium, assembly GCA_023554435.1. Taxonomy (GTDB): domain Bacteria; phylum Gemmatimonadota; class Gemmatimonadetes; order Palauibacterales; family Palauibacteraceae; genus Benthicola. Next base: position 9,841 of record JAMJQV010000268.1, read on the forward strand.
GGGTTTCAGCTCGTCGCGGTACTGCTCGACCAGGCATCCGACTGCGACCACGGCCCGGCAGCGCCCGGCCTCCTTCAGGTGCCCCATCTGCAGCAGCGTCTCGATCGACTCCTCCTTCGCCGCATCGATGAACCCGCACGTGTTGACGAGGATCACCTCGGCCTCGGAGAGATCGGGGGTGTGGACCGCGCCCTTGTCCATCAGGACGGACAGCATTCGCTCGGAATCGACCGTGTTCTTGTCGCAGCCCAGGCTGACGAGACCTAGCTTCATGGGCGGACCATTCAGCCTTCGAACACGTCGGTGCCCTCGGGAGGCACGAACTCGAACACGGAGTCCGCGATCGACTCGTTCGGCCGGAGCTCGTCCAGGATGACGGTCCGAACCGTCTCGTTCTCCTCGAGAATCTCGAATCGGCGGACCAGGAACGACTCCTCGTCTACCCACACGCGAACGCGCCGATAGGGCGATTCACCCGTCGGAGTGAGGGCGATGCGCCAGGTCACGTGGTCCTTCACATCCTCCGTGCCCTCGAGCACCGCGTCGTAGCCCGACTCCGCTTCTTCGAAGATCCGGCCCTGCAGGTCGACCATGCCGGCGCCGGTCACGTTGGCATCGATGGCCGAGCGGATGACCTGTCCGGGGTGGGTGCTCGGGTAGTACAGCCACAGGAACTGCCCGTCGGCCACGATCACGTCGCCTTCCGGGTCCGTGAAGTCCATCTTGAAACGTCCTGGCCCCTTCTGGTACCACGATCCGCTTCCATCCCTGCGCCTGCCCAGCAGAGGGATCTCGATCGTCTGCTCGAACACGGCCTGCATCGAAGTGAGACCGTCATACACTTCCCGCGCCCGATCCAGCAGGACCTGGACGTCCGGCGCCGGTCCATCGATCTCCTGCGCCACAGCCTGGCCCGGAAGCGACAGCAGAGCGATCGTGGCCAGAGCCCGGCCCCGCCTGACCTTCGGCGTGATTCTCGCTACCCTCTTCGGTTCCTGATCCACCTGTCCTCCCGGTTTCGGACTCCGTGACGAGTCGTTCGGTGCGTATCTACCCGTCCGAGTCCGGCGCCGTTCCGAGGTTCCCATGTTCCGCAGCGGCCCCCTGCCCTTCCTCGTGGGTCATGCTCGATGCCTCCGCGGCCTCGGCCAGGAGATCATCGCCTCGGAGCACCGAGTCCAACTGCACCAAAGAGATCAAGACCTCCCGCGGGCGCGATCCGTCCGGTGGTCCCAGCACACCTACGTCGTGAAGCTGGTCGATGATGCGCGCGGCTCTTCCATACCCGATCTTGAGGCGACGCTGCAACAGGCTCGTGGATCCCGCTCCGTTGTGGATGACGATCTCGGCCGCCTTGCGGAAGTGGGGATCCCAATCCGCCATCACCTCGTCGCTCACGTCGACCTGGCTGTCCTCCAGTTCGAGCTCACGTACTTCCTCGAGGATGTCCACTTCGTCCGCCACCTGCTCCAATTCCTGCTCGGCTCTCGCCGCGGCACGCTCCCGGTACCAGGCGATGAGTCGTTCGGTCTCGTGCGTGTCGATATAGGCGCCCTGGATTCGGTGCGGGTCGGATTCGGCAGGCTCGAGGAACAACATGTCGCCGTTCCCCAGCAGGCTCTCCGCCCCATTCTGATCGATGATCGTACGGCTGTCGATCTTGGAGGCGACCCGGAACGCGATCCGGCACGGGAAGTTGGCTTTGATCAGCCCCGTGATCACGTTGACCGAGGGACGCTGGGTGGCGACCACGAGGTGAATCCCTACGGCGCGGGCCTTCTGGGCGAGGATCGCCAGTGGAGTCTCGACCTCCCCCTGCACGGTCATCATCAGGTCGGCCAGCTCGTCGATGATCAGCACGATATAGGGCAGAGTGCCCTCGTCCCACACTCCACTGCCCCAGCCCGCAGGACGCTCGAGTTCGTCTCCGGCGCGTATTCGCCGGTTGATCTCCACCAGGTTACGGCACGCGTTGGCTGACAGGAACTTGTAGCGCCGCCCCATTTCGTGGACCGTCCACCTGAGCACGGCAGCCGCATCGTTGTTGTCCGTTACGACCGGGTGCCGAAGGTGAGGCAGGTCATTGTACACGATCAGTTCGACCATCTTCGGGTCCACCATCAGGAGCCGAAGATCCCGCGGCGAGTACCGGTACACCAAGCTGGTGATGATCGTGTTGATGCACACCGACTTGCCCGACCCGGTGGCCCCCGCGATCAGGAGGTGAGGCATCTTCGCCAGGTCTGCCGTGTACGGGTCTCCTTCCAGGTCCCGCCCCAGGCCCAGGGGAAGCGCGCCCGGGTATTTCTGCCAACCGTCGGACTCGAGTATCTCGCGCAGCTGCACGATCTCGGGCTCGGGGTTCGGCACTTCGACGCCCACGGCGCCCCGTCCCGGAATCGGGGCGACAATGCGCAACGACGGCGCCTTCAGCGCCAGTGCCAGGTCATCCGCCAGGGCGGCGATCTGTCCGACCTTCACCCCTTCGGCCGGGATGACCTCGAACTGCGTGACCACCGGACCGGTCGTCCACCCGCCAATGGTGCATTCCACGCGGAACGTGGCCAGCTTGTCCACCAGGATCTGACCCAGGCGTTCGAGCTGAACGCCAGCCAGGCCCGATCCCGTGCGGGTGGGGAGTTTCATGAGGTCGAGCGGCGGGAGTTCGTCGTCCGACGGATCACCGTATTCTGGCAGTTGGGGAACCGCACCAGTTGGATCCTCCGCCTCCTCGGCCGGCGACGGTTCTGGCTCGGGAGCGACTTCGTCCACCGGATCCGGTTCCTGCGGCGGGACCGGGCGTTCCCATAGAGATGGGTCCGGCCGCGCCGACGCCTCCCGGGCGCGCCATGCCGACCACCACCCGGAAGCCACGGCGCCAGCCGCCCGAACGCCCTTCCACGTCCACCGGGCGAGCCAGCGCAGCGTCTGTCCAGCCAGCTCTGCGGCCCGGCGAGGAGATACGCCCAGCGTGAGCACGACCAGGGCCGTAAGGAAGGCGCCCACGATGAGTTGCGCACCGACAGTCCCGAACGCGGTCGAAAGCGCACCCGCCGTCGCCGCACCCAACCATCCTGCTCCTGCCCCGATCCCTCCCAGGGCAGTGCCCAGGAACCACCAGCCGGCGGGCACGAACAGCATCGCCCCCACGGAAAGAACGGACCAGCGAATCGCGGACTTCTTCTCCACGATTCCGAAGCACCACAGAGCCCAGATGAACGCGGGAGCGGATACCAGAACGGACGCCACACCAAAGACGGTGTTGAGACCCTTGCTGAGGAGCTCGCCGGCGGGCCCGATCAGGTTGCCGGACTCAGCCCGGCCGGGGAGCATCTGGGGAACCAGCGCCAGCGCGATGAGGACGCCGAGCGCTACGAGCCCCACGCCGAGCGCCTCCCGGCGCTGCCGCTCGTTCACGGCCGCCGGCCCCTCGATGCCCGCCACCCGCTTGCCCTCACCCTTCCTCCCGCCATCGCTCCAGGAAGTGGGTATCGAACTCACCCGCCACGAAGTCGGGGTGCCGGAGCACCTCTCGCAGGAACGGAATGGTGGTCTTCACACCCTCGATGATGAACTCCTCGAGGGCCTGGTACGCACGGCCCAATGCCTCGTCCCGTGTGCTTCCGTAGGCGATCAACTTGCCCAGAAGCGAGTCGTAGTAGGGCGGAACCGAGTACCCGGCGTAGACGTGCGTATCGATGCGGATTCCGGGTCCGCCGGGTGCGTGGAACGCGGTGATCTTCCCCGGGGAAGGCCGGAAGTCGTGCGCCGGGTCCTCCGCGTTGATGCGGCACTCGATCGCGTGACCCACCAGGGCGGGCGGCTCGCCGATGCGTTCGCCCGCGGCGGACCGGATCTGCTCCTTCACGAGATCCACACCCGTGACCATTTCGGTAACCGGATGCTCGACCTGGATCCGGGTGTTCATCTCCATGAAGAAGAACTCACCGCCGCCGGTGAGCAGGAACTCGACCGTTCCCGCGTTCGAGTAGTCGATCGCCCGACCCGCGGCAATGGCCGCATCTCCCATGGCTTGCCGCATCTCGGGCGTGATCGCCGGACTCGGTGATTCCTCGATCAGCTTCTGATGACGCCGTTGGATGGAGCAATCCCGCTCGCCGAGGTGCACCAGGTTGCCGTGGCTGTCTCCCAGGACCTGGATCTCGACGTGTCGGGGGCGTTGGACGAAGCGCTCGATGTAGACGCGCGCATCGTTGAACGCAGCGGAAGCCTCGTTCCTCGCCATCGTGAAGGTGTTCTCGATGACATCGGCCGACTCCGCCACCCGCATGCCCTTGCCGCCGCCACCGGCCGCGGCCTTGATGATCACCGGGTAGCCAATGCGCTCGGCCTCCGACCGGGCCGTTTCGACGTCGTCTACCGCGCCCTTTGACCCCGGAACGACCGGTACACCGGCCTCGATCATGGTCCGGCGAGCCTCTGCCTTGTCGCCCATGCGCCGGATCTGGTCGGCCGTCGGTCCGATGAACACGATCCCGCTGCGGTCGCAGATCTCCGCAAACTCGGCGTTCTCGGCCAGGAACCCGTATCCGGGGTGGATGGCCTCGGCGCCCGTGATCTCGGCCGCGGCCACGATACGCGGGATATTCAGGTAGCTGTCACGGCCTGCGGGGGGGCCGATGCAGATGTCCTCGTCGGAAAACCGGACGTGCAGAGAGTCGCGGTCGGCCTCCGAGTAGACGGCTACCGTGCCGATACCCAACTCACGGCAGGCACGGATCACCCGCAGCGCGATCTCGCCCCGATTGGCGATCAGGATCTTATTGAACACGCTTCGGACAGGCTCAGCTGGGGTCGATTCGGAACAGGACCTGGCCGAACTCGACCGGATCCGAGTTCTCAACGCAGATCTCCCGCACCGTGCCTGAGACTTCTGCCTCGAGCTCATTCATGAGCTTCATGGCCTCGAGGATGCACACGGTCTGGCCCTTCTCCACACGGTCGCCAGGCTCGACGTACGGGGGTGCGTCCGGTGCCGGCGCCCGGTAGAACGTACCGACCATCGGCGAGTGGACTTCAACCAGGCCCGAGTCGGGCTCTTCCGCAGCCGCCGGTTCAGGAGCAGCCGCAGCCGCCGGCTGTGCCGGCGCGGGGCCAGGCGGAGCCGCCGGCATCGCCGAAGGCGAGGCCGCGCCGGCAGCCGCCGAAACGGTTACCGGAGGCGATTTCGCGATCCTGACACGAGTTCCGAACCGGGAGATCTCCAGCGAGTCGATCCCCGACCCGTCCACCATGTCGATCAGACGCCGAATCCAGTCGAGGTCGATCATCGGGTCACCCGTTCGAGGTATTTGTCAGTGGTTCGGTCAACCTTGATTACGTCCCCTTCATTGACGAACAGTGGTACCTGCACCACCGCACCCGGGCCCAGCCGGGCCGGCTTGGTCGCCCCCTGCGCCGTATCTCCCCTCACGCCCGGTTCCGTCTCCACGACCGCCAGTTCGACGAATTGTGGCAGCTCGACCGCCAGCACGGCGCCGTCACGCGTCAGTCCCTCGCACTCCATGTTCTCTTCGAGATACGGTAACTGGTCCTCGCCCACGATGTCCGCGGAGAGGGGGGTCATCTCGTACGTTTCCATGTCCATGAAGTAGTACAGGCTGCCGTCCGTATACGAGTACTGGATCGGTCGCCTCAAGAGTCGGACTTCCGTGACCTTCTCTCCTGCCCTGAAGGTCTTGTCGACGACGCCGCCCGTGAGCACGGACTTGATCTTCGTACGAACGAAAGCTCCACCCTTGCCCGGCTTCACGTGCTGGAAGTACGTGATCTGGTAGAGCGTACCGTCCAGCTCGATCACCATTCCATTCCTGAAACTCGATGTATCTGCCATTCCAAGTCCAATTGACTGTTCGTCCTGCGCGCCGGCCACACGCCGACACCCGCCTGTCGAGGGTCGGCTTCAGAGCTCCTTGAGGTCGCGGGGGAACGTGGTCAACACCCGCCGCCCCCCCTCCTCGGCCACGACGACCTCCTCCAGCCTCACGCCGCCTCGGCCCGGAAGATACACCGCGGGCTCGATCGTGACCACGTTGCCGGACTCCAGCGTGTCGCGTGATCGTGCGTTCACGCTCGGTCGCTCGTGAACCTCGAGGCCGACTCCATGACCCGTTCCGTGACCGAATCGATCGCCGAACCCGGCCCCGGTGATCACATCCCGGGCCGCCCCATCGACGCTTCGCGCCGGCACTCCGGCCTCGGTGGCCTCAATCGCGCTTTCGACCGCCCGAGAGACGACCCGGTAGATCTCCACCTGCCAGGCCGCGGGAGAGCCCAGAACGAACATGCGTGTCATATCCGAGCAATAGCCTTCCACCCTGGCTCCGAAGTCGACCAGCAGCAGGTCGCCTTCGCGCAGGCGCCGCTCCCCGGGATGCGCGTGCGGCAGGGCGCTGCGCGGTCCCGAGGCTACGATCGGATCGAAGGGCATCGACTCGGAACCGGCAAGGTGCAGACGATATACGAGCTCGGCCGCCAGTTCTCTCTCCGAAGCTCCCTCCCGAACGGCGCCCAGCCATTCGACGAGGGCACGTTCGGCTACCTGCACCGCCCGGGCGATGGACTCGATCTCGCTGGAGTCCTTTGCAGAGCGCAATGCGTCCATCAGGGGCCCGGCAGCCTCCCACATTACACCGCCACAGCACTCGCCCAGAGCCCGGCGGTCTCGGACCGACAGGTTGTGATCCTCGAAACCGGCCCTCGGACCCGAGTCCCCTTCCTCAAGGCAAAGTGCCAGTTCGGCGAACAGATCCGACCCCGTAATGCGAACCGAGATCGCGTCGCCAACCTCTTCAGCAGCCTGCGTTCGATACCGGAAGTCGGTGATCAAGGTCGCCGAGCCAGGCTCGACAAGCAGAAAGGCGGACGAGCCGGTGAAGCCCGTGAGCCACCGTATGCTGGGGAGATGGCTGACGAGGAGCGCGTCGAGCCGAGACTCGTGGAGGCGATCTCGCACCTGGCGCAGTCTCAGCCCGCGCGGATCCCACACCTCCTCGGGTTTCACTTGCCGGAGCGGAGGTGGGTCGCGAGGGCTCTCATGCCCAGCAGATAGCTATCCTGGCCAAAACCGCTGACCACCCCCACCGCGATGTCCGATAGAAGCGAGTGATGCCGGAACGGTTCCCGCGCCCAGATGTTGGTCAGGTGGACCTCCACGAAAGGCACTTCAGCGGCCAGGAGAGCGTCACGAAGCACGACACTGGTGTGCGTGTAGCCGGCGGCGTTCACCAGCAGGCCGTCCTGCCGGGAGCCTACGTCGCGGATCCAGTCCGCCAGCTCACCTTCGTGGTTTGATTGCACCGACGTGACCCTGGCCCCGAGCGCCGTACCCAGCTCGTCCAGGGCGGACAGGATACCGTTCAGGCCCGCCTCACCATAGAACTCCGGCTCACGCGTGCCGAGGAGGTCCAGGTTGGGGCCGTTCAGTACCCCGACCGACAGATCCGAGATGGTCACCCGTCGGCCTCCAGCCGCGCGATCCACTCGCGGGCAAAGCCGCTGGGTCCGCTGTTCTCCGGCTCGGGGACCTCATTGCCGGCGTCGTCATCAACCACTTGACCCGCGACTTCGTGCTCCGGCTCTGCCACTTCCAGAGCGGCCATGTCGCGATCAGGCAGAGCGCCCGACCATTCTTCTCCCAGTCGCAGCAACCTGCGCAACTCTTCGGGCCACGGGGTACCGACCGGCCGCCCGAGTGGGATCGGTTCATCGTCCGCTGCCTGCACGATCGGCTCGTCCGCTGAATCCACCTCATCCGCCGACTCGGCGTCTCCGTCGGGAGTCGCGGTCTCGGCAACCTCGGCAACCCACGACGCTTCCCGATCGTCCTCCCTCAGGGCCTCGAGTCGAGTCAGGAGTTCCGGGTCACCGGGTGAGTCCTTCAGCAGCTCCTCGTAGATCTCCGCCGCCTCACGCCGCAGGCCCTGTTCCGCGTACAGGTCCGCCATGGTGCGGGTCAGCAGGTCCGCATCCGCGGAGGGCTCCGGCTCCTCCCCCTGCGGTGCTTCCTCGTACCACCAGGTATCCTCCGCTCGCACCGTCTGGGGGACGTCGCCATTCAGAATGGCCTCGACCGCGTCGTCCTCGGGCCGCCTTAGCTCGTCCGCTGCGTCCGCTGCATCGGAAGCCGCCTCGAAGTCAGGGGCCGGCACGTTCACGGCCGAATCGTCCCACCACGCACTCGGTCCTTCCTCCACGTCTGCGGTCTCGCCGGATTCGGTCCGGTCCGGCGCCCTCGCGACCGACTCGGCTTCGACACTCTCGATCCCAACCGCCTCTGCTGCGGCAGCATCGAGATCACGCAGGCGCTGGCGCACCTCCAGGTCGGCAGGGTCGATCTGACCCAGGCGCTCGTACCAGTGGCGCGCCTCGCCCGTATCCCCCCGTTCGTCGGCCAATCCCGCCAGCTCGCGTATCGCGACGAGATTCGCTCCGTCCAGCTCCAACACGCGGCGAAAAGACTCGAGCGTCTCCGCCATCTTGCCCATGTCGCGCAGCGCTCGAGCCCGAACGATGTGTCCGCTGGGGTAGTCGGGGTGGCGCATCAGCCCTTCCTCGAGAATCGCGAGCGCCTTCTCGGGCTGCCCGGCCTTTCGGTACGCGTCGGCGAGGCGTGCAAATACGAGGCTCTCCGGCTGGCGTCGATACTGCTCTTCGAAACGCCGGATTTCTTCGCTGGAAGGAGAATCGGGGCCCATAGCGCCTTCAGCATCCGTTGAGCGGAATCGGGAATCGTGGTCTGGCACGGGAACGCCAAGAAGTTACCGGCCGGCGTTCACCAGTGTCAACGCGCTTGAACGCGCTTCGTGTTGCCTGCCCCCGCAAGTCAGAATAGGTTTTGCTGCTTCCATTCAGGACGGAAACCGGGTGATTGGGGGCCTGTGGCCCCGTTGAGAATAACGTCGAATCGCGTTCCTGGATTCAGGACACAGAAGGAGTCGGTAGTCGTATGATGATGCGCTCGATTCGGGCGAACACGAAGTGGATCATGGTCTTTCTGGCCGTCGCGTTCGCGGCGTGGTTGGTGCTCGACTGGGTTCAGAGCCGGGACACGCAGGCGTCGTCGGGGGCGAACCCCGTAATCGCCGTCGTGAACGGGCAGGAGATCCGGTACATACAGTGGAGCAACACCCTCGAAGTGGCGCTGAATAACGCTCGCGCCACCCGTGGCGACGCCGTGATGACGGATGAGGAAACGCGACAGGTCGAGCTCGTCGCATGGGACCAGTTGATCCAGGACGTGCTCATCCAACAGGAGATCGACCGGCTCGGGATCGAGGTGACGAATGCCGAGGTACAGCAGGCGTTCCGGCTGTCGCCACCGCCCGATCTGATGCGCTACCCGGCGTTCATGACCGACGGCGTTTTCGACTACGCCAAGTACCAGCAGTTCTTCTCCGACCCCAGCGTGGACGAGCAGATCCTGCTGCAGATCGAATCCTACTACCGGGCTACCCTTCCACGGGCTCGCCTGAGCCAGATGCTGCAGCAGGGCGGCGCCATAAGCGACGCGGAGCTGTGGCAGGAGTTCCGGGATCGGAACGAAGCGGCCACCGTCACCTTCGCTTCCGTTCCGGCGAACCCGACGTTGGAGGTCGAGATACCGGAAGCGGAGATGCGAGCGTACTACCGCGACCATCTCGAAGACTTCGAGCGCCCGGCCACGGCGACGATCAGCATCGTGAGCTTCACGACGATTCCCGGTGCACGAGACACGCTGTACGCGCAAGCTCTGGCCGACACGATCCGCACATCGATACTGGACGGCTCGACGACGTTCGAAGAAGCCGCGGCCCAGTATTCGGAGGATGCCGCCACGCGTGCGACGGGAGGACAGCTGGGCAGATTCGGTCCCGGACAGCTCCTCCCGGCCTTCGAGGACGCCACCACGGAGCTTGCCGTGGGCGACGTCGCGGAGCCGGTTGCCTCTCCTCAGGGACTTCACCTCCTGCAAGTCACGGCGCGTGACGGAGACACGGTGGCCGTGTCGCACATTCTCGTCCCGGTAGAGCTGTCGCCCGCCGGTGAGGATGAGATGTTCGACCTCATGGACGAATTCGAGGGTGTCGCGCTGATCGACGGGATCGCAACGGCCGCTGACTCGGTTGGCGTCCCGATCGCAAGCGACGTTACGGTCACCGAGGGATTCGACTTCGTTCCCGGAGCGGGGGCCCTGGGTGTGGCGGTGGATTGGGCCCTTGACCCGCTTACACCGTTCGACGAGGTCAGCGAGTTCTTCCAGAACGCCGCGGGCTATCACATGGTGGAAGTCGCCGGACGGGTCGAGGGAGGCACGTTCAGCTTCGAGGAAGCGAGAGAACAGGTCCGGGAGACGCTGGCCATCGAGAGGCGGAGGGAGGCAGCATTGGAAGCGGCGCGGAGCCAGTGGGCCACCGTGGAGGCCGGATCGTCCCTCGAGGACGCGGCAGCCGGACTCGGGTGGACCATCGGCACGGCAGGTCCCTTCACGCGGCGTCAGTTCGCGGCGGGACTCGGGCGCGACACGGAGGCCGTGGGAGCGGCGTTCGCCGCCCCGTTGGGTGAGATCGCGGGTCCCCTGGACGCTGGCGACGGGGTGGTCCTCCTGCGAGTCGATGAGCGTACGCAGGCGAATCCCGAACTGTTCGTAGCCGTCAGGGAACAGCTCAGATCGCAGATGCAGATGCAGGCGGCTCAGTCGAACGTGAACCTGTGGATCAACGGTCTGCGGGAAACGGCCACGGTAGTGGACCGGCGGGATCGGCTGAACCAGCGGGCAGCGGCAGCGGGTCTGTAGACCGGACACTCGAACGCGGGCCGGCCCGCGTCCGTCGGAGAAACGCAAGAGAGGCGGGGCAGCGGCTACCCCGCCTCTCTTGCATCGTGGAGCTTAGACTCGTGGCTGGGCTTCCTTCTGGTCTTCCTCCTGCTTGGCAACGTCGTTCGTGGTGTCCGGACTGCCAATTTCCTTCAACTCGTTCTCAACCTCCTTCAACGATCCCTTGAACTCGCGGATCCCCTTGCCCAGCGAGCCACCGATCTCGGGGAGGCGGCGAGCGCCGAACAAGAGCATTACGATGAAGAGAATGATGAGCATTTCCCACATGCCGAGATTGCCAAACATGGCTCTTCCTTCCGATGTCAGTAGCCTACAGAAGTGATTTCGCGAACCACGCCAGTAGTAGTATGCCGACCACGCTAAGAATGTTCAGCCTGATCACCAGGGGCCCCACCGTCATAGCGACCACCAACAGGTCGATTGTAAGCGGCCCCAGAGACGCGGCGACCGTCGTCACGAAGAACTCGCGCGCGGCACTGGCCGGAAGAGCCAGTGACATGAGCTCCGTGAGCAGCGCCCCCAGCATCATGCCTCCGGCCACGATCAGCGCGACTCTCTTCGCCGACGGCCTGCGCCTTCCACCGAAATCCACGGTCATTTGCTACGTCCCACGACGAAGTCCACGGCTTGATTCAGGATTCGAACGGCCGGATCATCGGGCAGTTCGGCCAGGCGGCCCTTGGCCGCGCCGGCATAGTCACGTGCCCTCTGCCGCGCATACTCCAGGCCGCCAGCCTCGCGAACGAGTTCGACCACCCCAGCGATCTTCTCTTTCGACGGCAGCGGATCCGCGAACACGTCCTCCACGGCCGCCCTCCCCGCCGAGTCCAGCCTTGGAAGGGCCGCGATCAACGGGAGGGTGACCTTGTGCTCTCTCAGATCCAGCCCGCTCGGCTTCCCCGTCACATCCGCCGTCTGGTCGTAGTCGAGCAGATCGTCCGTTATCTGGAACGTCATACCCAGGTCACGCCCGTACCTAGCCAGCGACCTTCGGTAAGACGGCTCGCCATACATGGCGCCCAACTCACAGGCCGCGCTGATCAGCGAGGCCGTCTTCCTGTCGCACAGCAGGGTGTAGTCCTCTTCGCTGGCGCCAAGCGCATCGTGTGCGGCCAGCTGGTGCATCTCCCCGATCGACATCCGGTTGGACGCGTCCGCCAGCAGGTGCACGGCCTCGACATTCCCCAGCTTCGTGATCTCGACCAGGGCACGGGAGTAGAGGTAGTCGCCCATGATGACCGCGACCTGGTGACTCCACCGCGAATTCACCGTAGGCATCCCGCGGCGCTCGGGTGAATGATCGACGGCATCATCGTGCACCAGGGTGGCAACATGCATCAGCTCGACGACCGCGGCCAGGCGAACAGCCTCCGGAGCCGACCGTCCTCCCACCGTATTGCAGAGGAGAACCAGAGTCGGCCGCAGCAGCTTGCCGCGCGCAGAAAGCAGGTAATCGCTGACCTCGTTGACGGCCCCGAAGTCCGCTTCCACCATGCCCTTGAGCTCGGCCTGCACCTGGGCGAGCCTCGCGGCGATCGGTTCCTGCAACCCTTCGAGAGTCGGTATGACGGCGTCGAGCATCGGCCTCCCCGGGAACCCCCTGGCGCGCCCGTCGCCGGGCGCAGGATCGACCGGATTATACCGTCACGCGGGAAGTGTGGACAACAGGTGAGTGGCATCGGCCCGTGAAGGGTCGATCTGGAGGACTCGCTCGAGACAGGCTCGGGCGGAGGCTCGATCTCCGGACCTCATGTGCGCGACGCCCAGTTGGAACAGAACTCCCGCCTTCCCGCTGTCGTCGCCTGGCTGTGTCGCCGCGACGCCGAGCGTCCGCCGGGCCTCGTCGTAGCGCCGGAGGGCCACCAGGCATTCACCGAGGCGCTCGTACGCCGGGAGCGGATCGGCAATCCCCTGCAAGGCCATCTTGAATTCACGGGCCGCCTCGTCCCACATCTCCATCTGCCGGAATGCGATACCGAGCTCGTAGTGGGACTCGTAGTCCGGGGGCGCCTCCTCCACCTCCGGGTCCGAGTCTTCGCCGTTCAGATCCTCGAACATGGCATCGATTTCGCCGGGCGCCTGGACGATTTCGACCTTTGACGGCGGGGTCGAACCCGTCGCTGGTGGCTCGGGCGCCTGGCGTTCCGGCTGCTGTTGCCTCCTCCGCTCGCGGGCGAGCTCGTCGGCGTCTACCGCCGCGATACCGGCCCGGGCTTCCGCGTTCCCCGGATCGAGGTCGAGGATGCGACCGTACACCGTACGCGCGCTCCTGAAGCCGTTTTGCCGGCGCAGGCAGGCTGCCAGGTCGAGATACGACGAGACGAGCAGGCCGCGGTCATTCGTCATGATCGCGAACTCGTTCTTCTGGTGGTGAAGAACCACGTCGTCCGGACGCAGACCGAGAAGTCGGTCGACCGCCCGAATGGCATTGATCGCATCTCGCTTCTTGTCGAACAACTCGAGGGCCCGGTAGTAGTGTGATTCCGCCTCGTCCATCCGGCCGGCTGCGCGCAGGCCTTCGGCCTCACCAAACAGTGCCTCCGCATCGTCACCGGACGGGCTGCCCGCCGCTGTCTGCGGCGTTCCGCCGGCTGAAGCCAGAAGCGCGTCCGTGTCGATCGGATTGTCCAGGTCGCCCAGATCCAGCTCCTCGCCTGCAAGGTCGTCCAGTTCCGCGAGAATCTCGCCCAGCTCGGCGAGCGCTTCTTTCGCCGGATGGGGTTGGCCGTCCGTTCGGCCCCCGGCGATCGCGGTGGGTGCGTCGTCTGGAAGGCGTGCGAGTATGGCCTGGCGGTCCACCTCGAGGATTCCCGGTCGCTGTATGAAGGAACGACCTGCAGCGACCGCTACCTCAGTGCGGTCGTGCGCCATGAGGGCGTCGAGCGCGTCGGCAAGTGGCGCCGCCTCGATCGTCTCGGAGGAGACGACCCGCCCCAGGAGATCGAGCGCCTCGACTTCGACTGCTGGCGGTCCACCGACCGCCGCCACCAGGTCCCGCACCGCTTCCCTGATCAGGCCCATCCGCTCATAGGTCCGCCCGAGGTCCAGATGAGCCTCGTGATCCGCCCGTCCTTCCTCGGTTGCGGCCCGAGCGCGATGCTGGGCCAGGCGGGCCTGGAACAACATGTCGGCAAGCTCCTCTTCGTCAGCCGACGCGGGCTCATCGGGTCCTGCCTCGACCGTGTCACCGGCCGGAGGATCGGCGCCGGGAGCCGCGGGCTCAGGCCCTTCGGGCTCGGCCGGGACCCCAAGATCCAGTGACTGCCCAAGCATGAAGTCCTCGGGAGAGGCCAGGGGCAGAACGGGTTCGTCGACCGTCGGAGCATCCGGCCCGACCTCCGGCTCCGGAGATTCTTCGGGCTCACCTCGAGCGCGAATGCACTCTCCGAGCAATGCGTGCGCCGATTCCATCAGAGCCGGACTCTGCATGGCCAATCGGAATTCCCCGATAGCCTCCGAGAACAACTCCATCCCCATGTAGGCCACGCCGAGGTCGTAATGAACCGCGTGGTCCGTCTCCTCCACGATATCCCGAACCTGGGAGCGGAACCGGGTAAGCACGGATTCGACGTTGAGATCGCCTTCGGACTGACCCACCGGCAGATCGAGAGACACCTCGTCGAACCCGGACGACGCTTCGGGTTCTGCCGGAAGTGACTCCACCGGAGTGTCGAGGACCGGCAGCGGCTCGTCATCGATCTGCAGCGGCTCGTCATCGATCTGCAGCGGCTCCTCATCGATCTGCAGCGGCTCGTCATCGATCTGCAGCGGCTCCTCAAGGATCTGCAGCGGCTCCTCGAGGACCGGCTCGACCTGTGGATCAGGAGTCGGTGTGGCACGGGGGGGAGGAGGGGCCGTGCGGCTGACTGGATCCGCATCCGGGTCGAGGGAGACGATCTTCTCGCGGATGTCCATGGCGTTGCGACCGACGGCCACCCTTGCCTCGTATACGAGGCGCAACTGGGCCACCGCCTGTGCCCCGAGGCCCGCCCCGACGAGTTGCTCGGCGAATGCCGTCCGCAGCTCTTCGTCGCCGGTCAGGCTTACGAGGTCCTGGACGGCCTCCAGCGCCTCGCTCAGACGATCGGTTTCGCGCATCCGTTCGGCGAACCTGAGGAAGGCTCCTCTCGCCTCGGCGAGCAGCCCTGTGGACGCGTGCAATCGCGCGAGTCGCCCGTACACCTCGTCCCGGTCCGGAGCGATTCGCAAAATCTTGTTGCAGAGCGCTATAGCGGAGGTGTGTAGCCCGTGGGCGGCATACCGGTCAGCGGCCTGCTCATAGTACTCTACGGCGGCAGCCGTATTGCCCTGTCGAAGGTAGAGGTCACCAACCCGGTTGTAGACACCGACGTCAGACCCCGATCCCCGCTCGTCTTCGAGACGAATCGCGCTCTTGTACAGCTCGATGGCTCGAGCCCAATCGGACCGTTGTTCGGCCCTGCGCGCCTCGTTCTTGAGCTGATGGTGCCTGGTCATCCGCGTCCGTCTCTCTCCCTTCGCGGAGGCTCTCTTCTCGAGCCCGGTGCCGTGTGCCGTTGGCCGAACGCACTACAATGTCCCGGGGTCCGCAAGCTTTTTCCACAATGCCGTGGCAGGGCCGCGGCACAGGCGTCGATGCAGGATTCCCGGTCCCTTCCGTTCAAGAATCCGGCCACCGCGCCGCGAGCGGCCCTAGTTCGTCTGCTGCTTGTAGTCGCCCTTGAGTTCCGGGGCGTCCGTGAGGTGCACGCCGACCGAGAACACGACGTTTCCGTTGGGGGATCGAGCGAACTGGAAGGAGGCTCGCCACCGGTGCAGGTCGCGATCCAGGGTGAGCAACTGCTGACCGAAGTCGCCGGAGGTAATGTTGTACTGGGTCGTCCACCGCACCGCCCACCCGGGTGTCGGCTGAAAGGTGAGCGTTCCATCCACCGTCTGGCTTTCGAAACCGCCTTCCGTCTGGGGGCGGATCATGGAGTAACGCAAGCTGAGATTCCACGGCCCGCCCTGGCTGCCCCCGGCAAACGGATCCGTGCGATCCTCGGAGTAGAAACCCTGCAGGCCGTCGCGCGCATCGGTCTCCCGTGGAGACGTGTCGGCCGTGCGTTCCTGTGGCGAGCGAGCCTGGCTTCCTCCGATACCCACCAGGTCGCCAAAGCTGGTGCCCGACCTGAGGCTGAAGCTCAGCGCGATCTGCTGCAGCGACGGACTGAATCTCCGGTCCGTCCCCGTTCCTTCGAACAGCCGGTGCGTCATGTTGATCGACAGACCCCTGAGCAGATCGGAGGTGATGTTGTTGGACACGGTCGGCGTGATGAGGGCCGGCTCGCCCAGCTTCGCCCGCTCGAAATCGAACACGAACGCCGACGTGTTGAGCGCGAGCAGCGTGATGACCTGGTCGCGCGGCGGCATGGTGGGAGGGCCCGTGAGTTCGGACGGTGACAGGGCCTCCACCGTGACCGTATCCGCCTGCTGCCCCTCGGCGGCTGCGGAATCCGCCACCTGAACCGTCACCGAGTCACCGGGCACCACGGGAACGGAACGGGAGGGCGGCTGTCCTCCTGCCGGCGGAGCCGCGGGAGTCGGTTGCGACCGTCCCCGCACCTTGGCCTCGAACGTCTGCCTCAAGGTAAACGAGAGCGTGTGACGCGCACGGATCGAGTCCAGGGGAAAGCCGGGAATGGCGGACCGTGCGGAGTCGACCGCCACCGCCGGCGCGTATGCCCAGGAGAACCCCGGTGACATCTTGTGACGGACTCTGCTGAACGACGCGAACCCTGGGTAGAACCCGAAGATGTCGGTGCTGAGGGTGGCGCCGAAGCTCATCTGCGTCGGAACCGAGACGAAGTCACCGCTCGTGTCCGGGGATCGGAAGTAGCCTCCGCTCCATCTCACGTTCGGCCTGAGCGTGGTCGATCCGACCAGGTTGACCCGGTAGTCGAGTCCTGCACTCCAATCCATCTGCCTGACCGTCTCCGTCGGAAACACGATGCCCGTCGAATCTTCCTCGGTCGTCCGCACCTCGTTGTACCTGGCGCTCCCCGAGATATTCAACTGCTTGAGTCGAAGGCCGCCCGAGAGTGAGCCGTTGGTCGTGGCCCGGTCCGTCGCAAACTGCTGGCTCGTGCTCTGACGCCCGAACCTGGCGGTCCCGCTCAAGGTCATGTTGTTGAACATCCCCTCGTTCGAGCGGGGAGCCGCGAACAGGGTGATCGGAGAGAAGCTCAAGCTGAGTTGCGGAAGGGTGAGTTCCGTCTTGTCACTGGTGAGAAACTGCCGACGTCGAGCCGAGAGCGATACGTTGGCGAACGAGAACCGGTGGTTCAGACCTGCGTCGGAATCGATGGACTGGGTCTGCAGGCGCGGATCGTAGGTCTGGTCCTGGAAGGTCCGCGTATCCTGGATATATCGCGCCGAAACCCGCAGCGTGGTCGCGAGTCCCAACTCCTGGTCGTGATTCCACCCCATCGTCAGGTTGCGGCCTGTTTCACTGAACGTCTCACCGTAGGCGATGCTTCCCCGGATGAACTTCTTCAACCACCGATATCGAAACGCACCGTTCAGCCGCGTGAAGTTTCCGCTGAACCAGTCGATCGAACCCTGCAGGTCCGTGTAGTCGTTGATCGCCCAGTAGTAGCCGAAATCGGTGACATTCCGGCTGGAACTGCCCGAGGTCTGCACGAGGTCGTTGAAACCGAACCGGGGCGGCAGGATTCCGCTTCGCCTGCCTGGACGGATGTCCTGTGCGAAGAACGGGAGCCAGAACACGGGAACGCTGCTCACGTACAGCACCACGGGCCACGCCACGATGACGTCTTGATTCACGAGCTTGATCTCGCCCGCCTGAAATCGGTAGTGGGGCACCTCCGTGTCACACGAGGTAAAGGCCCCCTGGGAAGCGAAGACAGTGTCCTGCGCCTTCGGAATTACGTCGCCCACGATCCGCCACGTCGTTCCCCCCTGCATGAACTGCGTCTCGGCTCCGAATACGGTTCCCTTGAGGCTGGCGAGGTCGTAGTAGAGCACAGAATCGCTCTTCACGTCCTTCTGGTCCATTCCCACCAGTTGAATGTTCCCCAGGGCAGACATGAACTTGACGTTGCCGCGGTAGCGAATCGTGTCCGCCGTCAGAACGTCGGGCCCGCGGTTGACCTGGGCGTCGCCGAGAAGCCCGATCCGCTGCTCCTCCACACCCAGCCGTACTTCTTCTCCCCGGTACTCGAACACCATGAACCCGGGGAGATCCTTCAACTGCCGGAAGATGTCGTCGCGCGCCGGGAACCCCTCGGTTTCGAGTGCCTGGCGCCGGGCTTCGATGTCGATGGCAGGGGTGGTGTCCGCCGCGAGGCCCAGGGTGTCGAGGGGAAGACCAGCGGAGTCGACCGGGATCGGCCGCTGCAGCGCCTGGTCCCGACCCAGCAAACTGCGCGGTGCTCGCCGCTCCGGCTCCTGGGCGGCCGCGGCCGTCGGCAGACCCAGCAGGAGGATCCCGAAGAGAAGGAGGCGGGCGGCTCTCATCGCCGTCAGGCCTCCGGGGCCGGCTCCTCGGCCGGTGGACGGGTGCGACCACCGCCGACCATCTTCACCAGCCAGATCGACAGCTCGTAGAGGACGACCATCGGCAAGAGAAGCATGAACATGGTGCCGAGATCCGCTGGCGTCAGCATGGCCGCAGTCACGGCCAGAATCACGAGCGCGTGGCGCTGGTACTTCCGGAGTCCGGCCGGCGTCACGATTCCCATGAAGCTCAGGAGGACCAGGATCACGGGCATCTCGAAGATGATGCCGAAAGCGAGGATGAGCCGCGTGGCGAACCTGAGGTACTCGTCGATGGTGATGATCGGGGTCAGGGTGTCGGCCTGGAAGCCGATCAGGAACTGGAGCCCCAGCGGCAGCACCAGGAAGTAGGCCATCGCGATGCCAGCGAGAAACAGAACGAAACCCACCGATATCGCTGGAATGATGTACTTCTTCTCGTGCTCGTACAGGGCCGGCGAGAAGAACGCCCAGGTGTGATAGGCGATGACTGGTAGCGCGAGGATTCCACCCACCACGAAAGCCAGCTTGAAGGTCACGACGACGGGGGTGGTGGGGCTGGTATAGCGGAGTCCCTCGTCCGGAAGGACCTGGTTGAACGGGCGCTCCAGGATCTCCATCACGCCGAACTCGGTCACCAGGAAGAAACCGACGATCGACAGCACGACCAATGCGACGAGCGACCAGATTACGCGCCCGCGCAGTTCCTCCAGGTGATCGAGAAAGGGCATCTCGCCCAGGTCGCCCGCCATTCGACTAATCGCTCGCCTCGTCCGGAGCCTCGAAGAGCTCCTGCTGCCCACGGGCCCGGTAGCGGGCCCTCGTCACCAGCTCGCGTACTTCCTCCATGAACTCCGTGGTATCCTGGAAGTTCCTGTACACCGAGGCGAACCGCACGTAGGCCACCTGGTCCGTACCCTGGAGGTGGCGCATCACCAGCTCGCCGACGGTTTGACTGCTGACCTCGCGCGCGTCCGATGCATCGAGGGTCTCCTCGATGCCATCGACCATGTCTTCGATCTCGGTGAGTGACACCGGTCGCTTCGCACAGGCGATCCTGATGCTGCGCAGGAGCTTCTGACGATCGTACGGTTCGATGGCCCCGGACGACTTCCGAACGGTGAGGGGCTCTCGCTCGATCAGCTCGTACGTCGTGAATCGCTGGCCGCACGCGATACACTCTCGCCGGCGGCGGATGGCACGGCCGCCCCGGCTGAGCCGCGAATCGACGACACGGTCTTCGATGTGATCACAGGTGGGGCAGCGCACGCGTCCTCCTCGTCCGGGTTCGGCAACCCGCGTTGGGACGCAAACCCCGGGCCGGCAGGCTCAGTTTTGGAGTCTGGTGAGCTCCCGCTCCGCCAGGTCGATCTCATCGCTGTCCGGATAACCCTGGACGACTCGCTGGAAGTAGGTGCGAGCGTCGTCCACGTTGCCCAGCTGAAGCTCGATGAGTCCGCTCTTGTACAGCGCTGTCGGCGCGCGGCGCGAGTTCGGGTACAACTCCAGAACCCGTGCGTACTCCTCCAGCGCTTCGTCGAGTCCGCCAGCCTCGGCGAACGTCTCGGCCCTGAAGTACTGCGCGTCCGGCGCCAACTCGTGATTCGGATACTGTTCGAGAAACTGATCGAGGCCGGCTCGGGCCGTATCGTACGAGCCGCGTCGGAACTGCCGCAACGCCGCCTCGTAGAGGGCCTCGGGCTGCCCGTCCGTCGCGGTGGACACGGGAGTTTCCCCGTCATCGGAACCATCGGCAAGGGCTGCCCCGGCGGCACCCGCCACGGCAGCCCCTCCCAGTCCGTCGCCTGAGTCCTGCAGTACCGCTAACTGGCGCTGGGTCTCTCCCGTCAACGCGGTCAACTGCGTTACCGCAATCGACAGGTCTTCGATCTGGCGTCCGAGATCCACCCGGCCAGAAATGTCACGGCGCTGCTGGACGTTGAGGCTGTCCAGCAGCACCGATCGCAG
>JAMJQV010000269.1 GCA_023554435.1 Gemmatimonadota bacterium
GATCGCCGATCAGATTGAAGGCCTGGAAGATGAACCCGATGTGCCGGTTCCGTACCCGGGCCCGTTCGGACGCGGTCAGGTTGGCGACGTCTTCGCCGTCCAGCCAGTAGCCGCCCTCGGTCGGTGTGTCGAGCAGGCCGACCAGGGACAGCAGGGTGGACTTGCCGCACCCGGACGGTCCCATCACCTCGGCGAATTCACCGTCACGGATCTCCATGTGGATGTCCGCCAGGGCATGCGTTTCCATCTCATCCGTCAGGAAGACCTTCTTGACGCCCTCCATCCGGATCAACGCTGTGCCGTTCTCCATGAGCGACCCTCTCCTGCTGCGACGCGCCTGGCGTCGGGTTTACCTGATGCGGACCCGGTCCACGTCGTCGTACCGGGACATGTCCGACAGAATGATGATGTCGTCTTCCTGGAGTCCTTCAACCACCTCGATCTGATTCACCGAGCTGCGACCCAGCTGCACGGTGACCCTCTCCGCGGCGCTTCCGTCGTCGATTACGCGGAACAGGCTCACGGTGCTGTGACTCTGTCCGTAGGCGGGCCGGCCGACGTGAAGGACGTCGGTCAGCCGCTCCAGCTCGACGGTGCCATCGATGCTGAGATCCGGCCGGGCGCCCGCCGGCAGGTCGCCTTCCAGCGTAACCTCGACGAGCACGGAACCCCCCTGCACGTTCGGGACGACGCGCCGAACCCTCCCCGGAATCGTGTCGGTCCGCGTGTCCACGAAAGCCAGCTGACCCACCTGGACATCGCGCGCCTGCGTCTGAGGAATCCTGAGCTCGGCCTTGAGTCTCTCGGGCCGGGCTACGCGGGCCAGCGTCGTACCTGACTGCACCCACTGCCCCACCTCGAGGTCGAAGTCCTGCAGCACCCCCTCGGCCCCAGCCCTGACCTGCATGTTGGCCGCGCGATCCCGGTAGTACCGATGGATGTTCTCCAGCCGGTCCACCTGGTCCCGCTGCACCGAGAGACGCTCGCCGATCGTGGCGTTCATGAGATCGAGCTGAGCCTGCTGGGTGCGAAGCAATTCCGCGAGGGCATCCGCATTGTCCTTGGCGGTCTGGTGCTCGTCGTCCGATACCCATTCGTTGTCGACCATGCTCGCGTAGGCCTCGGCCCGGCGCTGGGCTTCCAGGAAACGGGCACGGGCGTCGGCCACCGCAGCTTCCTGCGCGAACACGGCCGATCCGAGCGTCTGCCGGAGCGAAACGAGCGTGGCCCGGGCCGCCGTCCACTGCTGCTCGGCCTCGAGAACCTGGAGTTCGACGTCGGGGTTGGACAGCACCACGAGAATGTCTTCCGCTTCGACCGCCTGTCCCGGCTCGAAGTGCACCGACTCGACCCGACCCGCCGTCACCGCGGCGACGAACTGGACTCTTTCGGGAACCAGGGTGCCGGAGCCCCGGACCTCGCGGACCATCTCGCCCCGCTCGACCGTTCCCTGCACGATCACGTTTCGGTCTGCCGTAGGAGCCGCGGGCTCGAGCTGGGAGAGCAGGAAGGTCACAACCAGGAGGGCCACCGCGCCGAGGCCGATCAAAATGTTGCGCTTCTTCTTGCCTTTGGGCGCTCTCTTGATGTCCATGCGGGACACGCCGGACTCGGAACTGGATCCACGGTCGTTTCCGGATCCCGCACCCCTTCCTCCGCGGTCCTTCTTGAGTGACAGGCGACGGCGCTCGTTGCCCTCCATCACGCTCGGCCGGATGCGCTCGCGCGTGGTGCCGCTCGGCGTTGCTTCCGCCCTACCCTTTGGCTCTTCCATCTCTGTCTCTCGGTGCTGAATTGCCAGTCGCCTCACCGCCACCGTCACGGCGGCACGAAACCCCGGCTTCGAACCCGTTCGTTCGACGGGTCGCGAAAGGAAGACACGTTGCCCCTCCTCCGTACCGGGACCCCGCAGTACGTGCCGATACGGCAAGGCGTTTCAACGGCAACGCTTGTGCCAGTTCGCACAAATGCCACAACCGGTTGCCAATATGTGCGGTAGATGGTCTCGTGGTCGTCATCATAGCGGGGCCACCTGTCCGGTATCGGGACTATGTGTACCGAAACCGAACAGTTCGGTTCCGCCCGGAGCGAGCGGAGTTTGGTGACTCAGCGGGATACGGGATGCAGAACGGCGGCCCTTCGTTTCGAAAGACCGGCGTTCATTCTGTGCGTCGGGGGGGGCCGCGACGTCCACGACTCACATCGTCAGATGACGTCTTCGGGGAAGTTCTCGAGAACGTCTTTGACCTTGTTCAGCCAGAAGGCGGCGATGGCCCCATCCACGACCCGGTGGTCGTAACTCAGGGCGAAGTACGACATGTGACGAATCCCGACGACGTCGTTGCCCATGGTGTCCTGGACCACCACGGGACGCTTCTCGATGACACCGGTTCCGAGAATGGCCACCTGCGGCTGGTTGATGATCGGCATCCCGAACTGATTCCCGAACACGCCCACGTTGGTGATCGTGAATGAGCCGCCCTCGATGTCGGCGAAGTCGAGCGTCTTGGTCCGAGCCTTCTCCGCCAGATCATTGGCGCCGGTGGTCAGGCCCATCAGGCTGAGCTGATCCGCGTTCTTCAGAACCGGAACGATCAACTCCTTGCCGTCAGCCACGGCGACCGCAATCCCCAGGTTGATATCCCGGTGGTACACGACCCGGGTGCCATCGACGGATGCGTTCAGAATCGGATACTCGCGCAGGGCTTCGACGACGGCCTTCATGATGAAGGGTCCATAGGTGAGCTTGATTCCCTGTTCGGCGAACTTCGGCTTCAACTTCTTCCGCAGCCGGACCACGTGCTCGAAGTCGATCTCGTTGACCGACGTCACGTGCGCCGAAACCCGCTTCGACAGGAGCATGTGCTCCATCGTGCGAAGCCGGACCCGGCTCATCTCCTCGACCGTGTCTCCGTCACGGATCGGCACCGGAGGAATGCGAATGTCGAGGGTGGCTCCGTGAATCGGCACCTGCATCATGCCTGCCTGCCCCGGGGCGGCCGGGGCGGAGGCCGCAGGGGCACCCGCTGAAACCGCCGGAGCCGGGGTCGCGGCCGGCGCAGTTGCGGGCGCCGCGGCGCGCGTCTCGATGTAGGCCAGGATATCGTCGCGCGTGACACGGCCGGCGATGCCCGATCCCTCGACGTCGGCAAGGTCAACGTCGTGCTCGGCCGCTATCTTCCGAACCAAAGGCGTCGACTTGCCCAGGATGCGCTCCTCGCGCGACTCGGGGCCATCCGTCGCGGCGGCGGGAGCCGGGGCCTCGGCAGCGGCGGCGGGCTCGGTGGCAGCGGCCGGCGCGGCCGCTTCGTCGACCGGTTCGGCCGCCAGCGGAAGCACGGGCTCTTCCTCGACCGGTTCAGCCGCCGGCTGAGGGTCGGACGGAGCCGCGGCGCCGCCCTCGGTGTCGATGCGCGCCACCACGGTGTTCACCTCGACCGTCGCGCCCTCTTCCACGAGGATCTCGACGAGCGTGCCGGCCACGGGAGAAGGAATGTCGGCATCGACCTTGTCGGTCGAGATCTCGAACAGGTCCTCATCGCGCTCCACGGTCTCGCCGATCTCCTTGAGCCACCGCGTCAGCGTGCCTTCCGCGATCGACTCCCCCATCTGCGGCATGATCACATCGACCTTAGACATCTCTCGTTCCTTTTCCTCTCAGTACCTCCGAAGGACCGCTTCCGAACCGGGTCCCTCAGTAAGCCAGCAGCCACCGGGCTGCCGCAACTATGTCATCCTCCCCGGGGAGGTAGTAGTCCTCGAGCGTGGGGGCGTACGGCACGGGCGTGTCGATCGCCGTGACACGCCGAATGGGCGCGTCCAGCCACTCGAAAGCCTCCTCGCACACCTGGGCGGTGATCTCGCCGGCGAAACCGCCGAAGCGGGGCGCCTCGTGAACCACCAGCAAGCGCCCCGTCCGCTTCACGCTCTCCACGATCGCGTCCGTGTCCAGCGGTCGAAGGGTGCGGAGGTCGATCACTTCGACCTCTGAGCCGTCCTCGGCCGAAATGCGATCCGCGGCCTCCGTGGACTTATAGACCATGGCGCCATAGGTGACGATCGTGAGATCAGTCCCTTCCCTGTGAGTGCGCGCCTTGCCGAGAGGAACGAAGATCTCCTCGTCCACCGGAAGCTGCTCCTTGATCCGCCGATACAGGAACTTGTGCTCGAAGAACAGGACAGGGTCCGGATCGCGGATCGCGGCACGCAGCAGTCCCTTGGCGTCGTACGCTCGAGCGGGAGCGATCATCTTCAGTCCCGGCACGTTCGCGAAGTAGGATTCCACGGACTGCGAATGGAACGGGCCCGAACGCGCGCCCGCTCCACAGGGTCCCCTGATCACCAGGCCCGCGCCGATTCCGGTCCGATAGCGCGACTTGGCCGCGAAATTGACGATCATGTCGAAAGCGGGTGCGATGAAGTCGATGAACTGCATCTCGGCCACCGGCTTCAGTCCCATGTGCGCCGCACCGATGGCTGCGCCTACGATCGCCGCTTCGCTGATCGGCGTGTCGATCACGCGGTCGGGTCCGAATTCGTCCAGGAAGCCGTCCGTGACCTTGAAGGCTCCTCCATAGGCCCCGATGTCCTCGCCGAGCATGAACACGGTATCATCGGCCCGCATCTCTTCCTGCAGGGCCTCCCGGATCGCTCCCAGGTAGGTGGTTTCCACGGTCCCGCCGTTCTCCATCATGCTCCTTCCAGGCCGGCGGCCGGTCGGCCGCGCTTCCCGCTCGTCAGTCCCTCGTATCCGGGTACCGCGCCTCTCGACCACGGAACCTCCGCGTCGAGACTCGGATCGCCATACACCCGGGTCCGCGCCTCCTCCGCCGCAGGGTAGCCCTCCGAAAGGACCTCGTCAGCCGCCGCGTCCAGCTCGAGGGCCACCTCCCCGCGAATCTGATCGAGGGTCGAGTCCGATTCGAAGCCGAACTCGATCAGATAGTCGGAGAAGCTCTGGACCGGGTCGTGGTCCTTCCACTCGGCGAGCTCGTGATCGGGAACATACCTCTGCGCATCGTGCTGGGCATGGCCGAGCATCCGGTAGGTCTCCGCGACCAGAATGGTCATGCCATCGCCGGCACGCGCCCGGGCGATCGCCTGGGTCGCCGCGTCGTACACCTGGAGAACGTCGTTGCCGTCCACGGTCACGGCGGGGACCCCGTAGGCCCCGGCGACATCGGCCCAGTCCTTCACGGCCGCCACTGCTGTGCTCGGAGTCCCGAACGCCCAGC
Source organism: Gemmatimonadota bacterium (assembly GCA_023554435.1). Taxonomy (GTDB): domain Bacteria; phylum Gemmatimonadota; class Gemmatimonadetes; order Palauibacterales; family Palauibacteraceae; genus Benthicola. The sequence continues at coordinate 5,235 of JAMJQV010000269.1, forward strand.
GGTTGTGCTCGAGCACGACCACGATGGGCAGATTCAAGGCCGCGGCCATGGCAAGGCCCTCGTGCGAGGTACCCGTACGACTGGCCCCGTCACCCTGGAAGGTGAGGCAGACGTTCGGCTCGCGTCGGCTCCGAAAGCTGAGGGCTACGCCGTTCAGGACACACAACTGAGTCCCCAGGGGGCTGATCGGTCCCAGGATGCCGAGCTCGGGTACGGTGAAGTGATTCGTGTTGTCCTTGCCGGCGCACAACGAGGTGCCGCGGGCCGTGTACTGCCTCAGGACATCACGCGGGTCGAGTCCCCTGGCCAGAAGGCCCCCCAGGTCGCGGATCGAAGGCGCGATCCAATCGCCGTCCGCGAGGGCATAGCCGCATCCCACCGCCGTGGCCTCCTGCCCCAGGCTCCGGTACAGTCCACCGATCACGTGCCCCTGCTTGAAGATGATCTCCAGCCGCTCCTCCAGGGCTCGAGTGAGCCAGAGGTAGCGATACAGCGAGCGCATGTCGTGTCGATCGAGCGCCTTCAGATGACCTTCCTCGCAGGAGGATTTCCGGAACCGCAGGCCAAGGTAAACGGGCCGCCGGTCGCCTGCAAACAGCGCGACCGCAGCGCTTTACGCAAACGTAAAGTGATCCTCGGTTACCACGCAGGTGAACGAAGGGTCAGCTGCGAGGTCGATCTCATCGCCCGCGGCCAGCTCTCGCCGCACGTATGCGAGTCCGATGGGGCCGAGGCGAGGTGAGGTGCACCAGGACGTTGTGGTACCCGCGACGCGCCCGTCTCTCGTCAATTCGGTCCCGCGGGGTACCGGCGGTCCAGAGTAAGGGTGAACGGGCCGGATCCCCCGCAGGTGTCGGTTCACCTGGCCGCGATAGTGAATGCGCGCCACGACTTCCTGCCCGGTGTAGCACCCCTTGTCGAAGCTGACGGCAAGGGGTACGAGTCCGGTTTCCTGCGGGAGATTCTCGGCCGTGACATCCAACCCGAATCGCGGGATGCCCCGTTCGATTCTCCAGATCTCGTAGTCGTCCGGGCTGGCCATCTCTCCCCCGGCCACGCGGACCGCGGCCTCGATCGTTTCGCCTGACCCGCCGTCGGGAAGATAGAGATCCGTGCCGCCTCCGAATTCCGACGGTCGTTGGACCCGGAGAACGCCGGTGGGGAGTTCGAGCTGAGCCGCGACCCCGGCGGCCTCGGGTCCCAGGAGACTGATCCGGAGGCCATCCTCGAGCTGGGTCACGGACGCGAATCGGGGCGGCAGGTACGTGCCGAAGTGATCGAAGAGGCCCGGCAGCGCGGTTCGGCTCACATCCAGGAGAATCGAGTCGTGCGCGCGAATGACGACGGGCACGGCCACAGGCCGGCCCTTCGAAGTAAGGACGAACGAAACCGTCGAATCCCCTGGCTCCAGCGCCATGACATCTGCACTCAACAGACCGTTGAGCACGGCGGCTGCCCGTGTGCCCTCGACCCGGAGGAGTACCCGGTCGGGATCGACCCAGATGGCCACGCCCGACGTCAGGGCTTCGTAGCCGGGACCGGGGGCGAGGCTGCCGGACGGAGTTCCAGAGGAAGACATCGCGCTCAGAAGAGCCGGCCGCCGTTCGGCACAGGGCGTGTGGGCGCCAGCAGGATCGTCTCGCCGTCCTCGTCTGGAATGCCCAGGGTGAGGCACTGGGATTCGAAGCCCGCGATGTTGCGGACACCCATGTTGAGGACGGCGATGACCTGTCGACCGACCAGGTCGTCGAGGTCGTACCGTCCAGGCAAGCCGGCGGCAGACTGTCGAATTCCCAGTTCGGAGCCGAAGTCGATTCGAAGGCGGTACAGGGGCTTTCGGGCCCGGGGGAAGTCCTCCGCCTCTACGATCGTGCCGACCCTGATGTCCACCTTCTCGAATTCTCCGTAGGCGATCGTACTCAAGGCAGGTCTCCGGCGTTGTAGCCGCGGGGCGGGAGAGGCCCGGCCCCGCGGTGCACGTTGACTAGCCGGCGGATTCGATCACGAACGTGACGCGCCGGTTCATGAAGCCACCCTTGGCATCGCCCCACTCACCCGGTGCGACCTGGTGCGCTTCGCCCATCCCGATGGCCCGCACGTTATCAGCGTCGAGACCATGCTCCACGAGATAGCCTGCGACAGTCTCCGCCCGCTTCTGCGACAGGAGCTTGTTGTACTCCTCCGGCCCAGCCGCGTCCGTATAACCCTGGACGGTCACCACGGAGTTGGCGTAATGGTGGCTCACGACGTGAGCGAACCTCTCCAGGAACGCCTGGTCGCCGGACCGAACATCGTACGAGTCAAACTCGAAATTCACCGGCGAAGCGAACATGATGTGGTCTTCGTAGCGCTCGACCATCGCATGGTACTCGTCGGCCAGCTCCTCGAGCTCTGCCTGAAGGGCATCCAGCTCGACCTGCAGGGCGTCGATTCCCTCGGCGTTGGCCTCGATTCCAGCGCTCTGCTCATCGAGTTGTGCCTGCATCTGAGCCATCGACTGGTCGAACTGATCCTGGCTGACCTTGTTGCAGCCGGCCGCGACCGCGACGACCGCGACCAGCGTAAAGCGAACGAGAACGGAATTCATAACGAACCTCATGGATTGTGACACGGGTGCTCGGGACCCTCATCGGCGGGGTCACGAGGCCGGTGATTATAATGGGAAGGGCTCGCCGGAGCGATTCTGGCGCGCGAAGTGCTCGCGGGGTCGCCCGGACGGGTCGGCCCGAATAGATTGACGGCCCCCGATTCCCGGTGCGCCGGCGACGAGGCTGCGGCGCGAGACCGAGTGACGAGCGGGACGGACTCCCTACAGCGGTGATGCAGATGCTCGACAGACTTCTGGCGCGCGAAGTAGGCAAGCGACCGGCGACGGTACGCCTGCAGGGCAGGGTTCTCTTCCTGACGGAAGACCCGGAGCTGATCCGGCGCCAGCTGGCGGGCGAGGACCTGGACTGGGATCCGTCCATTCCCCTGCGCAACGACATCAGCACGGACGAAATCACTCCGGGCTGGGTGTGCTACTACTACGACGAGATGCTCGGCCAGTATCCGTACGTCGGCCTCCTCTGTGAGGGCGAACATCCGGTTGGCAAGGGAGATGTGGCCGGTGGCGGGTTCGTGGCGGCGGTTTCAGGCAAGCGGCGCGGCAAGGGATCGAGTCGCGAGGCTGCCCCGTACGCTGAGCGGGCGGCTGGCATTCGTGTCGTCATCGCCGAGAACATCGAGCGTATCTACCGGGAAAACTGCGAGAACCTGGGAATCCTCACATCGACCGATTTCTCCCTTATCGATCGTATTCGTCAGGGAGACGAAATCCCCCTCGAGGCATTCATCGGCGACGCCGGTCGAATCCAGAGGGACATCATCGAGTACGGCGGCCTGCTGGACTACGCCGTCGCCCGCTTGAAGGGCCTGGTCCAGGTTCCGGTGGTGGTCAGGGACGCGGATCGTCCTATGACGGTGTCCGAGAAGATCCTGGCTCGGCACTGGGTGGCCGATCTGGCCGCGGACGAGGTCGGCGTCGATGCGGTGGCACCCGGCGACGCAGGCTTCGTTCGCACGGACATCCGGTTCAGTCACGAGTACGTGACTCCCATGGCCTCCACCTTCTGGGAGGCCTTCGCGGGCGAGGATGCGACCCTCAACGAACCCGACAGCATTTACTTCTTCCGCGACCACCTGGCGTTCCTGGACCAGGTGATCAGCGAGGAGAAGAAAGCGGCGGGGCTGCTGGACGCAGCGCACGGCCTGCACGACAGGCAGCGTGAGTTCGCGGCGAAACAGGGAATCCGTCTGCACGGCGAGCTTCCGGACCGCACCGGCTCGGAAGCCATCTGTCACGTGAAGGTGCTTGGCGACTACGCGCTGCCGGGACAGGTGGTGGTGGGCAGCGATTCGCACACGCCACACTCGGGGGCCCTCGGGTGCGTGGCCTTCGGCGTCGGTACGACCGCGCTGGTGAACTCCTGGGCCACGCGGGACGTAAGACTCCGCGTGCCCGCCTCCGTGCGCATCGAGATCACGGGTCGCAAGCCGGACAACGTCACGGCCAAGGACATGATGATCGAAGTGCTCCGACATCCCTACGTCCGCGGGGGCGATGCGATCGGGAAGATCCTGGAGTACACGGGCGAGGCCGTGCGGGCATTGAGCATCGATGAGCGCGCAACGTTGACGAACATGGCGGCGGAAGTCGGCGGATTCACCGGCATCGTGGCGCCGGACGAGACCACGATCGAGTGGCTCGTGTCACACCGCGGTATGCCTCGCACCGAGGCCGAAGCGCTGACGAGCGGCAACTACAGCGACGACGATGCCGAATACGAGTGGACGATGACCATCGATGCGTCAGAGCTGCGGCCGATGGTGGCCACACCCGGCGATCCCGGAAACGGCGTGGCCATCGACGAGCTTGAGGGCGATGTCGCTGTGGACATCGTGTACGCGGGCTCCTGCACCGGCGCGAAGTGGCATGACATCGAGATGGCGGCCGAAGTCGTCAGGAAGGCCCTGTCCGAAGGGCGCCACGTGCCGGATTCGATCCAGGCGTGGCTTCAGTACGGATCGCTGGAGGTCGAGGAGTTCGCCCGCAAGCAGGGGTACCACGAGCTCTTCGTCGAGGCGGGGATCGACGTCCTTCCTCCCGGATGCGGTGCCTGCATCAACGCGGGCCCGGGAGTCAGCTTCGACGCGGAAACGGTCACGGTGAGCTCGATCAACCGAAACTTCCCGGGGCGAAGCGGGCCGGGGCAGGTGTATCTGGCCAGCCCGTACACCGTCCTGGCGTCTGCCTTCGCCGGGAAGATCGTGGCGTTCGAGTAAGAAAGTCTCGCGGGAGGCCTCAGACCTCGATCTTGTCCAGGTCGAGATTCTCCCAGTCGACGTTTTCGATCTTCTCGTCGCCAGCCGGCAACTCGGCGGGGCCCTCCCCCAGCGCGGCGGAGGCCTTCGCCTTGTTCTTCGCACGCAGGCGTCCTCCGACCCAGCCCAGCAGCATTCCGGCGCCAAGCGGGACGAGCAGCAACAGCGCAACGGTGGTGGTCACTGTGGTGAAGAAAAGGTCGATGGTGACCGGATCCATGTTCAGGAAGGCGAAGAACACCAGGGCGACCGCCACGATCAGCAGGAATATCTGCTGAATGGACAGGATCGTCTTCTTCAAGTCAGCCATGTGACCCCCCGTTCCGGCGCTTCATTTCCTGTTCAGCGTGCGCCGCGCAGCGCCGCTATGGCCCGGTCGGCTGCCCACCGTCGGACGACCGGCTTCCACGCCCAGCCGAAAGCCGACGCCACTGCTCCAGGCTGAAGCTCCGAGATTACCCGGTCCGCCTCGGCCTCGGCCAGCTCCCGCAGGCGCGCCTTGCCGATGGCCGGGATCGAATCGAACCCTGGATCGATCTTGTCGACCCGGTACTCGGCTTTCTCTCCCGGATCGTACGAAATCACGTCCTGCAGGGTTTCCTGGATCACCCGCCGGGCGTCGCGCCGTCCGGCTCGGAAGTCGTTGGCTCGCCAGTCACGGTGGAAAAACCCACCGAAGTGGCCCAGGAAGTCTCCCGCCAGCGGCTGTCCGTCCTCGGGTGCCACGAGGTAGAGGGGAAGGACGTCCTTGTCCTGGAGGCCTGCCGCGGCTTCGAGCACGAAGACCAACTTCGCCAGCCTGGCCCGTGCGGCGCGCGAGTCGGCACTCGACAGAGCCGAGGCGTACGCCGGGTCGGCCTCGATTCGCTCGACGGCCGCATCGAGATGGTCGCCCGCGGGATCGTCAGACGCGGTCCCGCTCGTCCCGGCGTCGGCCACCTGCATCTCGGCGACATGCTCGGCCAGTTCTCCGATGTACCGACCGATGGCAAAGGCCCCGGGGTCCGCCAGGTCCGGAGCCAGGTCGGGCAGACGCTCGACCAGGGCACGCAGGATCTCGAGACGAGTGTTGATCCGGTTCGCGGTGACCCAGTCGCGGGCGGCGCCCTGCCCCAACACGGCTTTCGCCAGCGCCGATGCCATGCCACCAAGACTGCTCGGGGGGCCTTCGAACCCGTGGTGTCCCGCCCCGGCACTCTCGAGCGCCGGCTCGACGAACAGGTACCGTCGGTCCTGTCCCTGGTGTCCCTGTTGAGTCTCCACGAGGTCGCGAGCGAGGCCAAGCGGAGCGTTATCGAACAGTCCGCCGTCCAGATACCACATGTCTACCTTGCCGTCGGGCCCGACGCTCAGGCGAGCACCCGGATAGTCCGCCTTGCTGCGGCCGATCTGACGGGGCGGAAACGCGAACGGGAAGCTGGCCGAGGCGACGGCCGCGTCTGCCACTTCGCCCCACACGGGGGCTCCGGCGCGGCTCTCCTTCGTCAGCTGGAACTTGATGGAGTCGGTATGGACGCGCGTTCCGAAAGCCCGCTCCGGGTCATTCAGGAAACGGTATCGCCGGTCGTAAGGGACCCCGTACAGATTGGCGAGGGTGAAGCCGAGCCGAATCGAGTCGCCGCCGGCTCTCGACGGTTCGTCGTCGGACGCGGGGTCGGAGGCGACAAGGGTCCGGGTCAGCTCGTCCAGTACCGAGACATCCAGCCACCCTTCACGCTGGGGACGCGCCGGGTCGAGGAGGACCGAGACATCGGCCGCATCCACCCAGGCCTTCTCGATCCACGGAAGCAGGTTCCGATTCACCGACAGGCAACGGGCGGCGAGCGCCGCATTCAGGGCGCCGGCCGAGGCGCCCGTGATGACGTCGATGACGACCGTGTCCTTCCGCCGGTTTCCCTCGACGGCACGAATGATCTCGGACACCGCTCCACCGATGTAGGAACCGAGAGAAGCACCACCGCCGAGTACCAATGCAATCCGTGTCATATGTCTTCCAATATGGGTTTGATTCGGGGAGCCAAAGTGTTCCCGGCCACCGCCGCAGGCAAGCTTGGGGGTCGCTGTCAGGACCCGGGGGAACCACTCGGGGGGGTTCGGCGTTACACCTATTCAGACGACGTGAAGATGGCCGTCTGACGTGTTTCGCGCCGATAACGGTATGAGCCTCGCCGTCACGTGCCGGAGCCGCCAGGCGGCCTTTTCCTATTCAGGGCCTAGGGCGTCGGAATCTCCAGACCCAGGAGATTGCCTGCGTCCTGCCCCGTCCCGTCCACCCACAGCGACCAGTGCAGGTGTGGCCCGGTCACGCGTCCGGTCGCCCCGGCCCGACCGATCAGGTCTCCCGTTTCCACCATGTCCCCTTCCGAGACGAGTATCTCGGAGAGGTGAAAGTACCCGGTGTACACGCCCAGACCGTGATCGACGAAGAT
>JAMJQV010000270.1 GCA_023554435.1 Gemmatimonadota bacterium
TCCGATGTCGATACCGACATCACGAGCCCGAGGCCGCGCTTCCTGCCCTTCGACCTCAGCGACTCCGGCTCCCAACACGGAGAACAACAGCCCGACCATGACCCCGCGAGCGACTCGAGGGGAAAGGGTCATGGACGTTCGCAGCCAGACCGGGTGAACTCGCGCTCGACATCCTGAACGCCAGCGTAGAGGCGCTCGTCCCGCGTGGCCAGTTCATCCGGAAGGCGACCCCGGAATCTGGCCCTGCCCTGGACGTTGTAGCCGATCCAATTGTCCTCGACCTGCACGTATGCGGCCTGCAGGTCCGAGCACGTGGCCTGGCCGTCGTCCACCGCTACCGCCCGACCGTAGTACCGGCTGATGGCCTCGAGAAGGTCGTCGCCCAGGCGTTCGACGTCGGCGACAGAAACCGGAACGGCAGCAGAATCAACTGCAACCAGAGCTTCGCCCGGCTCTACCGTCTCAGACTCCCCTGCCTCAGTCTCCCCCGGCTCAACCGACGGGTCGTCGGCCGGAACCTCGGCCTGACCCTGGGCATCTTCCGTACCGGCAGCGGGGACCGCCTGCGAAGCGCTCCCGTCCTCAGTCGCACCTCCGGAGGGGAGCAGGAACACGAGCACGCTGACCACGATCGCCGCGGCGAGTAGAACTCCCCCGAAGACCATCGTCGTGCGACGGGAACGCGGCGGCTTCGGTGCCCCCTCGGGCACCGGCGCCATCTCAGGCTCGAGCTCCTCCTCCGCCCAAGCATCCTCCACGGGCTCGGCTACAAGGACCTCGTCGGAATCCTCTGGCAAGTCTGGAAGGACCTCGTCGAAGGCCTCCGGCAAGGTCGGAACCGGCTCGACATCAACGACCGGACCCTCCTCGATGTCGGCGTCGTCCCAACCCGGCTCGATCGCCTCCATATCGATCGCCGCGTCGACCTGCGCCGCAACGTCTGCGGTCTCGACCTCGGTGACGAACGAGTCGAGGTCCATATCCTCGACTGGAGGCAGTGAGAGGTCCGAGGCGCTGTCCCCCGAATCCCAGCCCGGCTCGGGCAGATCGTCATCGGCCTCCGCCTCCTGGTCAGCAGGCTCGACGTCTGACTCAGGGTCTGCGAGCTCGTCCAGAACAGGAAGAATGAGTTCCGGCTCGGTGGGCTCGATATCCGCCGGGATCTCTTCCGTGTCGATCCTCGACGCCCCGTCTTCGACCTCGGCAACATCGTCCGCGAGTTCGAAGAGCTCGAAGTCCACGTCGTCCTCGAGTGACTCATCGACCAGCGGCGCGGGCTCGTCCTCCAGCCCGCCAATCGGTCCCCCCTCGGCGAGGTCAACTTCAACGGACTGGGTCGCGTCGAGACCGGGCGCCAGGCTGAAGTCGACTTCGTCGTCTTCCAGGCGAGTACCCGAATCAGCCGGGGTGTCAGCTTCCTCAGAGGCGTCCGGCGCTGGCTCCGGCTCGGACTCCGGCTCGGTCTCCGGCTCCGGCTGGGGGGCCAGCTCCGGTTCGGGCTCCGGTTCCGGCGGAGGCTCGGGTCGCGACGGGGGGTCATGGTCGATCGAGTCCACGGTCTCCACGTTGACCCAGTCCATGTGTGAGCGGCGCACCCCGCGGGCAAGCAGAGATTCGTTACTCACCATCTCGAAGAACGGAAGCGGTACGTCGCCGGCCAGGCCATCACGAGTGCGTCGGAAACAGCCACCGGTTGGCTCTGCGTAGTCCGTAATGAAGAGCAGCGCGACCTGCCATGGCTCCGGGAAGTGTCGCTCGTGCGTCTTCAGGTCTTCGGCCGTCAGCTCGACGGGTCCGTCTCTGTGCCGGTGATACCAACCCGCCAGGACTCCCCGGCGCCGGTCGACCTCCAGTTGCATCGCGACGAGCGCTTCGCCCTGTATCTGCTCCGGCCCCTCCTCGACCATCGGAAACCGCGACGGCACGGCGGCGCTGACGATGACATAGCGACGACCCGTATCGGGATCCTCACACAGGTCGCCAACCAGAAAGCCATGTGGAGACTCCGTCGGAGCGGCGTTCCAGATGTGCTGGTGAAGAGCCTTCAGCACCCGCTGATCAACGAAGACATCGTAGGATCCGACGGCGGCTTCCCGCGACGGAGCGGGTACAGGCTTCCAGTGGACGCTGCGCAGAAGAGGACGCGGCTTCCAGACATGGTATGCGTCCGTCTCCAGCTGTTCGTCGCCCGGAACCCGCCACTCGGGAGTTTCAGGTGAATCGTCTTGTTGATCTTCTTTCATTCCCACTCCACCCTGCGCTCACGCGATCCTCGGACTCGGGCCCATCGGCCCGTACTGCGCTTCACTACCACCACCAATCGATACCCTGTCGACGGAACCGGCAAGATGCACCCGATGAAACAACGAACCGCTCACCGGTGTTGACAAGGCATGGGACCTGCCGCGAGTGTCGCACCTTGGGCCATGGCTGAGCGGTCCAGAACCTCGACAGAACGGGAGCCGACATGCGACGTTTTCTAGTCGCCGCTGCGTTTACCATCGTCCTGCAGGCGTTCGTCACGCCAGCCGAGGGTCTCGCCCAGGGCAGGTTTGATCCGAGGCGGCAAGCTCGGTTCATGATCGACGCCAATCTCGCCTACACGCTGATAACGGGTGACATCGGAGACAGTATCGGCGGGGGTCCCGGCATCGAAGTTGCCGGGCTCTACCAGCTTGCGGGCGTTCCGGTGAGGCTGGGCGGCGGCGCGGGATACTCGCGACATGGCATACAGGACGCCGATGGCTCGGCCAACCGCTACGAGGTGTTCGCCGCCGTCGACCTCCTGCTGTTCAGTGAAGAGACCGAGATGATCCCGTATCTTCAGGGGCGAGTCGGCTGGATGCAGCTCGCCAGCAGCGTCGATGACGTCTCCACCACGATCAGCGGCATCGAGTTCGCGGCCCTGGTGGGGGTGGACATGCCCGTCGCCGAGAGCATCTCGATCGACGTGTCCGGCCAATTCGGTTGGTTCTCAGGGGGCGATCTCGTGATCGACGGCACCTCCGTAGCCGGCACGTCTCGATCGGGTTCGCTCTTCTCGATCCGCGCGGGCGCCTTCTTCTTCTTCTGACGAAATCGCCGCGCCTCAGGCGAGTTCGGTGCGGGCCCGAGCGCCCACCAGGCGCTGGGCCGTCCGGGCTTCGAGCAGCGATTCCGTGAATTCGAGCCTCTGTTCAAGTTGCTGGATCTTGAGATTCTGAGTCTCGAGCAGGGTCTTGACGTGCTCGTGATGGAGCTTGTCATCCACGACCTGTTGCTTGGCCAGGGCATTTGCCTCCATCACGTTCCCCAGTCGCTTCGTCAGGGGCCGGAAGATCAGGACTCCCGCGAAGGACAGGATGAACGTGATCGGGATCAGGGCGAAGAAGAACTCTTCCATCGTGTACTCCTAGCGGTTCAGTGGCTCATTCGTAGCGAAGCGATTCCACTGGATCCAGTCCGGCCGCCTTTCGAGCCGGAAGGAACCCGGAGAGCAGCCCGATCAACATCAGGATCGAGCCACACGCCAGCGTGATGGTCCACGACAGTTTGGGATTCGCTATGTAGTTCATCGCGGGATTCGTAGCCGGGATGGAATCCACCAGCAGAACCGTCAGCACTGAGAAGGTCATCCCGGCGAGCCCTCCCAGCAGCGAAATCGCGAGCGCCTCGAACATGAACTGGGCCATGATGTGGGCCTTGCGGGCGCCGACGGCCAGCTTGATCCCGATCTCGCGCGTACGCTCCTTCACGACCACGTACATGATGTTGGCCACACCGACTCCGGCGACGATCAGCGTGAACATCCCCACCAGGCCCAGGAACAGCTGGATACCGAACCCGATCGCGCGGGTCTGCTCTTCGCTCTCGATGAAGTCCCACATCGGGAGTGCCCGCTCGTCCGTGGGGTCGAACTTGTGCTTGGCACCCACCACCTCATTGATCTCGCGCTTCGTCATTTCGGCGCGCTCGACGCTTCTCGGCCTCAGGAGAAGGTGGTTCACGTACCGGTCCCCGTAGATCGCGCGGTAGGTCGAGGCCGGTATGATCGCCCGGTCCTCATCGGGACCGTTGTTCATGCTGTCCTGGAACTTCGATTGCATTACGCCGACGACGGTGAACGGAATCCCATCCAGATCGAGCACCTCGCCCACCGGATCCACGGGACCGAACAGCCGGAAGGCAATCGAGTCCCCGAGGAACAGGACGCGCCGCCGTTCGGCCACATCCGCGTCGTTGATGAACCGACCGCCCTTCTTCGGATACATCCGGCGCATGTCGGAGAACGGTGGGTGTACGCCTTCCATGTACGTGGTCGTTCTTACCTCGCCATACTCGAGCGTCACGCCCCAGCGACCGTAGGAAGGGCTGGCTTCCTCGATCTGGGCCACGAAGCGGACGATCAGGTCCATGTCCTCTTCCGTGAGCCGGACCCGCCGACCCCGGGGAAGCCCCTCGAACGGTTTGGTCGTCTGCCCTCCATATACCATGAAGATCCGCTCACCGGCGTTCAGGAGACCGCTATTGATCGTGCGGCGCAGGCCCTCCCCGAACGCGAGCAGCAAAACCACCGCGATCGTCCCCCAGGTGATCGCGAACATCGTGAGCAGCGCCCGCGTCTTGTGGGCCTTCAAATCGCCGAGGAACTCGGTCAGCAGGATTCGCCACATGGGGCTCGGCCTAGCCTCTCAGGCACTCGACCGGGTCCAGCCCGGCCGCCTTGCGTGCCGGAAAGAACCCCGCGGCCAGGCCGACGAGGCCCAGCAATACCATCGTGACCACGGCGACGGCCGGTGATATCTGAGGAGTCCCGATGAACTCCTCCATATCGCCGAAGGTGACGAGCTTCACCAGGCCCAGCGAGAGTACGAATCCCAGGCCACCACCGATCAGCACGATCGTGGTCGCCTCGATGAAGAACTGCCTGAGAATGTCCTGTCGGCGGGCTCCGACGGAGCGCTTGATTCCAATCTCGCGCGTTCGCTCGCGGACCACGACGTACATGATGTTGGCTACCCCGATCCCTCCTACGGTCAGGGTGAAGGACCCCACGATGGCGAAGAACAGGTGGAAGCCGGTGAACAGGTACTCGAACATCTTCTCGAACTCGGTCGTATCCCATACGCCGAGCGCATCGTTGTCGGCTGGATCGAATCGGTACCTCCGCCCCAGAACCTCGTACACGCGCGTCTCCGCACGCCTGGAGGCGTCCGCGCTCGCCGTCTGGTAAACGATGTTGTTCAGGTACGTCTGGCCGAACATGGCCCGGTGCGTGGATCCGGGAATGAACACGCGGTCGCGATCGCGTGAACTGTAGGACGAGCTCTGCTGCTTGGGCTTCATCACCCCGACGATCGTGAAAGGAGTTTCGCCGATCATGATCTGACGGCCCACTACATCGACGTTCTCCCCCTCACCCTCGAACAGGAAGTCCCGAGCGCGGTTGCCCAGCACCGCCACCCGTCGTCGACCATCGATGTCTTCACGATTGATGAAGCGCCCACCCATGTCGGGAATGACGTTTCGCATGAAGGTGTAGTCGGGCCACACCCCGGCAACGTTGGGTCGAAGCACCTGCCGCCCGTTGCGCACCGGCGAGTTCCAGCGGCTGTACTCCGGGCTGATTCGCTCGATCTCCGGGATCTGCTGCTGGAGAGTCCAGGCGTCGGCTTCCCGTAAGGGGATCGAACGACCTTCGGGGAATCCCTGGTAGGAAATCGTGGTGGTGCCGCCGAACAGCATGACGACCCGGTCGCCGAGCCCGTGGAACCGTTTCTTGGTCTGCCTCTCCAGACCGACACCGAACGCCAGAAGGACGACCACCGCCACGGTGCCCCACGTGATGCCCAGCAACGTGAGGGTCGTGCGCAGCTTCTGGTTCCTGATGTCCGCCAGAAACTGACCGACCGCCGCCGCGATTCGAGTCATACGGCCTCCCTGCTCACCCCTCCGCCCTTCCCGGACTCACTCGATCTCTCTGGGAGGCGGCTCGACGACCAGCTCGCCCTCCTCGAGGCCGGCTACCACTTCAATGGTCAACGCATCGGACAGGCCTGTCTCGATGACGCGCTCTTCCGTTTCTCCGCCCGGAAGCAGAACGGTGACCTCCGCCCGTTCATCCTCGAACCGAATCAGCCGCTCGGGAATGATCAGAACATCGTCCCTTCGATCGATGATGACATCGACGTTCGCCGAGTAGCCGGCCCGGAGGACCGTCTCACCCGGGTCGGTCAGAGTGACCTCGATGGGAAAGACCGTGGCGTTGTCCTCCGTCCGCGCCTTCAGCGAGATCGAGTAGACTTCGCCTGTCACCTTCGCCTCCGGAAGCGCGCCCACCTTGATATCTGCGGGCATGCCCTCGCGGAGCTTGCCTACGTCGATCTCATCGACCGTCCCCCGGAAGATCAGGTTGTTCATCGCGGCCATGGTGATCAGCACCGTCCCTTCCTGGAAGGCGCTCAGGGGCACGACCGGATCGCCCGTCTCCACCCTGGTTTCGAGCACGAAGCCGTCGATCGGAGAACGAACGACTCCCTCGATGTTCCGGTTCGCTATCCGCACGCGCCCGGTTTCCAGTAGGGCGACCCGCTCGGAGGCCATCTGCACCTGCACGCGCGCCCGCTCGTACTCCCTCTCGGCCAGCTCAAGCTCTTCCTGCGTGATGAAGTCGCGGCTCCTGAGTTCCTGCTTCCGCGCGAGATCGCGCTCCATGTTCTCGAGCTCAATCTCTCGCAACTCGACCTGACGCTTTGAATCGGCCAGCTCAATCGGGGTGGGATTCGGTTTGACCTCGAGCAACTGGTCTCCGGCCGCCACGAAGTCTCCGTCCTCGACGAACAGCTCGCGCACCACTCCAGAAAGCTGAGACTTGACGCTGATCTCGACGTCGGGCTCGATGTTGCCGATCGCCAGTGCCTTCTGAACTACCGAGCCGCGCGTGACCTCGACCGTGGTGGGACCTTCATCGCCGTTGCCCCCTCGAAGTGACACGGCCGCGATGGTTCCGGCGACGACCACTACCCCCACCAGACCGACCCCTACCTTCGTTCGCGTCTTCATGGATCTCCTCAAGCTGCCCTGCGGCCGGCGAACCCGGCCGCAACTTGTCGGCCGGAGCAGCCGGCCTCGTCTCGTCTTACGCGCGAGGAGGGGGCGGAAGTTTCAACCCGGCACCGTACGGCCTCACACGCCCGGGCGGCGTCCCACGAAGAAGTGCGCGGCTGCCGACAGCACGTACAGCGAGGCCACCAGCAGAATGATGAACGGCCCCGTCGGTATGTCCAGTCCCAGGCTGGCGGAGAGGCCGTACGAAACGAACAGGCCTGCCGTGATGCACACCGCGCCGATGGCCATGGACAGAAGCATCATCCGATTCAATCCCCCGGTCCAATGGCGGGCGATGGCCGGTGGAATCGTGAGCAGCGCGATCACCAGGATCACACCTACCACGCGAATCAGGACCACGACGGTGACGGCGGTCAGCCCAAGGAGGAGGAGGAACAACGCCGCAACTGGCACCCCTGAAACCCAGCTGAACTCCTCGTCGAAGGCAACAGCCTGAAGTGGGCGGTAGAGGCGGATGACGACCACGACGAGGAAAACGTCGAGAACGGCGGTGAACCACAGGTAGGCGGGCGGCACGAAGAGGATGTTGCCGAACAGGTAGCTGAGAAGATCCGGTGTCGCCCCCGGCGCCAGAGAGGCGAATATGATCCCGAGCGCCATTCCGACGGCCCATACCATGGCGATCAGAGTGTCGAGTCCCTGCCGCAGCCGGAGTTCCACGACGCCGATTCCCATGGCCGACAGGAGGCCGAAAGCCAGCGCCCCCGCCATCGGGGGAAAGCCAAGCAGGTACCCAAGACCAATCCCGCCGAAAGCCGCATGCGCGAGCCCGCCCGAGATGGAAGCGATACGTCGCGCCACGACGAAGGTACCGACGATTCCGCTGGCAATGGACGCGAGAAGCCCCGCGGCCAAGGCCCGTTGGAAGAACTCGTACTCGAGGGCGCCCCTCAGGGACCACCCGCCGCGTCGTGAGGCGGCAGCACCCGGTGGGGGTGCCCATGCGCCACCAGATCGACCGGACAGCCGTAAGCGACCTCCACCATCTCATCCGTGAGC
Organism: Gemmatimonadota bacterium; assembly: GCA_023554435.1. Classification (GTDB taxonomy): domain Bacteria; phylum Gemmatimonadota; class Gemmatimonadetes; order Palauibacterales; family Palauibacteraceae; genus Benthicola. The sequence continues at coordinate 8,107 of JAMJQV010000270.1, forward strand.
TCGCGCGAGTGATGATAGTGGAGGCGCACGTTGAGGCACGCGATCGTCTTGACGTACCTGGAGATCACTCCGATATCGTGTGAGACGAGGACGATCGTCATCTGTTCCGAGAGTCTACCGAGAAGCTCGTATACGGAACGGCCGATTCGAGTGTCCACGCTGGCCGTCGGCTCGTCGAGCAGGAGGATCCGCGGCTCTGATGCCAGTGCCCTCGCGATCAACACCCGCTGAAGCTGGCCTCCCGACAACTGGCCGATCTGCTCCGCGGCCATGCCGCCGAGGTCTACGCGGTCCAGGAGCGCCAGCGCAGCCGCTCGGGATTCGCGCCCACTCTCGCGGCGGCCAACCCCGAGCCGGCCCATGCGCACCGTATCCAGAACGTCGATCGGGAAGCTCGCGTCGAACCGCGCGTATTGTGGCACATAGCCGATCACGCCCCTGTTCTCGGCCGGCGCACGACCGAACACCTCCACGGAACCGCTGTCGGGCTTCAGCAACCCCAGCACGATCTTGAGCAGGGTCGTCTTACCTCCCGCGTTCGGACCGATGATGCCAAGGAAATCACCATCATCCAGCCGCAGATTCACGGATTCCAGGACCGGAGTCTGCCCATACGAGTAGCCTACGTCGCGCAGTTGGATTGGGGGCGTTGTCATGGTCTCACCTGGCTGGCCAGCACGTGGACCGCCCGAAGAAAGGAGGCAGGCCAGTCCCGGGCCAAGGGATCGAGAACGATCGGCTTGCCACCCAGTTCCTGGGCCACCAGCAAGGCCGCCTCCGCCGAGAACTGAGGCTGGACCAGGACGTTCACCAGGCCGCCTTGACGGGCCTCGCCAACGACCCTGGCCAGCTCGGCCGGTCCTGCATCGCCGCTGCCGTGCTCCAGGATCGCCAACTGGCGCAACTCGTACTCCTCTGCGAGGTAGCCCCACGCCGGGTGGAGCGTGAGGAAGGTCCCGCCGCGGCTCGGTCCGAGGGCGCTGTCAGCCACGACTCTCATGTGGTCCATTTCGGAGAGAAGATCCGCGAGCGAGGCGGCAATGGACTCGGCCGCCTCGGGACGGGCATGCCGCACGGCTTCCGCTACGCTCTCGGCGAGGGTGCGCATGCATGACAGAGACAGCCACACGTGGGGGTCGTCGGGAAGGATGGCGCAATCCTCCGAGCCTGAGATGACCACAGCATCCCCTTGCTCGAGCAGACCAGCCAGCCAGGTACTCTCCCACGAAAACGCCGGATGGCCTACGGATACGTACACATCAGCAGACGCGGCCGCTCGGACTCTTGAGAGCGCCGGCTCGTACGTCACCGGACTCGCACCGGGCGGGATCATGACAGTGACATCAGCCACGCCACCGGACACGCGATCGACCAGAGCGGCAATCGGCGCTACCGTCGCCACGACCCGGAGGCGAGCATCGGCCTCGCCGGGGGCACAACCGACAGGGGTCAACGAAAGACCACTCGCAGCGCACGCGATCAAGTATCGCATCCAGCCGCGGGCAGACATAGAATGGCGCATTAGGCCTGACGTCTTCGTTCCATATGGCACTCGAGAGTCTGTTCGGATGAACCATACCACTTCGAGACGTGGCGCGCTCGCTATCCGCCGAATACTCGCGTGGCGAAAAGGACTCCTCGCCTTGCTGCTCCTCGCGTGCTCTGCAGCGGGCTGTGCCAACCGTGCCACGAATGTCGCAAGTGGGCCGGCACCCGTAGAGCCGATTCTGATACTCGTATCCTTCGACGGCTTCCGCTGGGACTACCCGGATCGTGGTGTGAGCCCGAATCTGGCTGCCCTCGAAGCACGGGGCGTTCGCGCCGAGGGCCTGATCCCGGCGTTCCCGACCAAGACCTTTCCCAACCACTACACAATGGTCACGGGCCTCCTGCCCGACCACCACGGCATCGTGGCCAACACGATGTGGGACCCGAGCTTCGACGGCCGATTCTCGATGGCCAATCGGGACGCGGTACAGGACGGTCGCTGGTGGGGTGGAGAGCCGGTCTGGGTGACCGCCGAGCGGCATGGCCAGCGGACCGCGCCCCTGTTCTGGCCAGGATCCGAAGCTGAAATCGAGGGGTTCTCAGCTTCCCATTGGTTGCCATTCGACGGGGAAATGCCGAATTCGGACCGGGTGGAGTGGATCCTCAATCTGGTGGACAGACCCGCGGACCAGCGGCCCTCCTTCCTGACCCTGTACTTCGACGAAACGGACATCGTCGGTCACAACAGCGGCCCGGACTCGGAAGAGATACTCGACGCGATCGCGGTCGTCGATTCGGCGCTGGGGCTGCTGGTCGACGGCCTGGACCGTCGGGGTATACTCGAGACCACGAACATCGTGGTCGTGTCCGATCACGGCATGAGTCCCACCAGCCGGGAACGGGTGGTGTTCGTGGACGACTACGTCGATCTGGAAACCGCCCGCATCATCGACTGGAATCCGGTGGTGGCCCTTTGGCCCGAGGAAGATGACCTCGTCGAAGTGTACGAGTCTCTGCGGGACGCCCATCCCCATGTGTCGGTGTACTGGAAGGACTCGATTCCTCCGCACTTCCAGTACGGCAGCCACCCGCGGATCCCTCCGATCATAGGTATCGCCGATGACGGGTGGACGATCTCGACGCACTCGTTCTTCGACAGGGTGCCTGAAGCAGCCGACGGGGGCAATCACGGCTTCGATCACCACGCCCCGGATATGCAGGGCATCTTTGTCGCTGCTGGCCCCTCCTTCCCGGAAGGGGTGCGCGTGCCGGCCTTCCGGAACGTCAATGTCTATCTGCTGGTGATGGAAGCGCTGGGCCTGCCGGCTGCGGAGGGAGACGGCGACTTCTCGGAAGTGGACGGAATTCTGGTCGACTAAGAAAAAGGGGGGTGCTCCTGGGAGCACCCCCCTTCAAGAACCGGATCTAGCGTCGAGCCTCAGCCGACTTTCACCACGTTCTTCGCCTTGGGGCCGCGTCCCTCCTCGGCAAGGTCGAACTCTACAACGTCGCCCTCGTCCAGGGTTTTGAAGCCCTCACTCTGGATCTCCGAGAAGTGGACGAACGCATCACGCGCGCCATCGTCGAACGACACGAAACCAAAGCCCTTGTCGTTGTTGAACCACTTCACGGTGCCCGTCAGCTTCGACATACTACGCTCCTGCTGAGTGATACTCCCCGATGGCCGACCTGTATGCCGACACCGGCTGATGATCTTCCCCAGGTCGGTTGAACGACGAGAGGAATTCGCGAAAAGATAGGGCCCGATCCCGCTATGTCAACGTCACTTGTGACGGTGCTTCCGGGCGCGGAAAACTCAGAGGCCGAAGCGATAGCCGACCATGAGTGCGAGGATGCGGTTTCGGAAGTCGAGGTTGGCCTCCGAATCATCGAACGAACTCAACCCGACGATTCCTCGACCGTCGATCACGAAGTGCCCCGATCCGAGTGGAATCTCGACATCGACTCCGAACGCGACCCCCACGTCGAGCGACCGCGTCTGCCAGCCTGCCTCCGCGCAGTCGACCGGATTCGACACTCCCTCGGGGAACGCGTCGTACTTGCAGCTCATTTCGTAGGCGAAGGACGGGCCAACGAAGACCTCGGGGCGTGTACCCTCTTCGGTGAACGCGAACTTGAGGAGGATCGGGAACTCGAGATACTCCAGCGACAGTTCGTCGTCGAACGGATCTTCCGGACGCATGTCGTTGTTCTCTCGGCCGCCCTTCTGAACGTACAGGCCTTCTACCTGGACGGCCCAACGTGACGCGAACCGGAAGGAGCCAGAGACGCCTCCAATGAACCCGAACCTGTCATGCGGTGCGAAGACGTCCTGGCCGGCCTGATCGGCGACGTCGGCACCGGCCACGACTCCCAGAGACACGGGCCCCGCCTGGGCCAGGGCCCACGAGGGCAAGCCGATGAGTGCGATTGTCACTACCGCGGTGGCGCGAATCGACAAGCGGACCTCGCCCGAAAGGTGGTAACGGCCCGACCCTCAGCGGCCGGACCGTCGACCAAGATCGCCTGCAGCCGGAGAAGCCAGCAAGTGTTGCAGAGCGACCACAGCCCGGATGCCGCTAGTCGCGAGGAGCCATCTCCCACAGCACGTTGATGATCTTCCATTCACCGTTCCAACGGGCGACGTGCAGGTAGTCGATCCACACGCCCGCATCGATTCGGACGCTGGCGATGTTGTGGTAGACGTCCAGGATGCTGACGTCTTCCTTCTTCGCGTCGTCGGGAATCCGCGCCGCTCCACCACCCGCCGTGGCGTCGATCAACTGCTGGGCGCTCATGTTCTGCAGTCTGCTCCCCGGGCCGGCCGGGTCCCCCACGATGCGCTTCGCGAGCTCAGGGTGCAGCGCACGCTCCATGCGCGCCGCATCACTCGTGTAGAAGCCATCGATGTAATCGAGCGCGGTGGCAACGATGGCGGACGAGTCGGCCGCCGTCTGCGCCGGGGCGGACGCCGCGTCGATCAGTCCGACGGCCGCGATGAGAGCCAACAAGGCTCCAAACTTCCTCATAATCCCCTCCGGGTTGGTTCCGATTCGCCGAACATCCGATGAACACCTGAGCCCCACGTCCCGCTGGGCTTCACACCGGCCGGTCCGACCGCTTAGCTTCAATCTACGCTGACCCGCACCTCAATGGAGACAACCATGACCGACCGACGGGACTTCATTCGCATCGCGGCTGGCACGGCCGGCGCTCTCGGCCTGTACACGTCCGGCCTCGGCGCGGCCACTCGCCGCCCGGCCTCGACGCCGCTCGACATCCTGATCCTCGGGGGCACGGGCTTCATTGGCCCACACCAGGTGAACGGAGCCCTCGAACGCGGCCATACGGTCACGATATTCAATCGTGGGCGGCGCTCGGGCGCATACGGTGACCGGGTCGAGGAGTTGATCGGGAATCGGGACCCCAACGTGGACGACGGCCTGAGCGTGCTCGAGGGAGACCGCGAGTGGGACGTCATCATCGACAATTCGGGCTACGTGCCGCGCCATGTCCGGGCCTCGGCAGAACTCCTCAAGGGCCGCTGCCGACGGTACCTGTACATCTCGACGGTGGCCGTGTACGACTTCGATTCGGCCGTCGACGATTTCTCGGAGAGTGGGCCGCTCGCTCCACTGGCGGACAAGTCGGTGGAGGAGGTGACCGGAGCCACGTACGGACCGCTCAAGGCGGAATGCGACCGCATCGTCAGAGACGTCCTCGGCGACGCTGTCACGGTGGTCCGGCCGACCTACATCCTGGGCCCGGGCGACACTACGGACCGGTTCACCTATTGGGTGGAGCGAATTCACAGCGGCGGAAAGGTCCTCGGGCCGAGCCACAGGGAGCTATCGGTGTCGGGCGTGGACGTACGCGATCTCACCGACTTCGTCTTCCGTGCCGTCGAGAAGGACATCCGAGGCAGCTTCAACGCCGCCGGGCCAACCTACTCGCGGGAGGGGATGCTCTGGGCGATCCGTGGCACCACGTCCGAGCCTGTGCACTTCTACTGGGCGACCCCCGAGCTGATCGAGGAGCTGGGGCTGTCGATGCCCATGATGGGCGGGGGCAGGGACAGGCCGGTGAGCTTCAACAACGAGGCATCGATAGCCGCCGGGGCCGTCTATCGACCGATCGCCGACACGGTCGTAGACACGCACGCCTGGTGGGGCGAGCAACCCGAAGAGCGACGCGCGAATCCCAGGGGCTGGATGTCGCCGGAGCAGGAGGAGACGGCGGTGGCTCGACTCGGATAGGAGTCCCTGGGCCTCGGTTAGCCGACGGTGACTCGCCGAGGCCAGGGTCGACATTGCGCGGGGCAGCCGTTGCCGGCCGGTTGCCCTGCGTGATGGTGAATGCTAGTCAGAAACCAGTTCCCCCCTCACCAACACCCGGCCGCCCGGTCGGGAGAGGAGGGACTATGCGCACACTTATTCGTCTTCTTCTTGTGGCCCTGCTCCCGCTTGCCGCCTCGTGCGGTGGGGACGAGGAAGCCGCGGGCCCCATCTCCAACGACCTCATCGGCAGCTGGGACGCAACGCAGATCGAGATCGTCAGCGTCGCGAATCCAGACCTCACGGTCGACATCATTGCGCTCGGCGGGCACGGAAGGCTGGTCCTGGAGTCGAACGCCGACTTCGGACTCAGCGTCGGCGTGCCGGGCGAACCGACGGAGTTCGCCGGAGGCGTGTGGAGTTCGACGAATGTGCTGCTCCTCACCTTCGATTCCGGGGATATCGAGGGTACCTGGCGATTCGATTACGTCTTGAACGGCGACAATCTTCGACTGACCGGGGCTACGGCCGAGTACGACTTCGATGGAAACGAGGTAGACGATCCGGCGATCCTCAACCTGACGATGGTTCGCCTCTGACCCGGAAGTGATGCCGGAGGAGGGACTCGCCGTCGCCGCAGGCGACCCTGAGAAGGCGAAGCCTGCGAAGTACCCTCAAGTCTTTATGCCGGAGGAGGGACTCGCCGTCGCCGCAG
>JAMJQV010000271.1 GCA_023554435.1 Gemmatimonadota bacterium
GATTGAGGATCGGTGGTCCCTGGAAGATACGCGCGGAGAAGTCGTTTGACAGGCACCCGGTCCAAGTTGGCGCTCAGCCGACCTCGCTCGCACCCGCCGTATTCAGGCTGCGAGGCCGGGGCTGGCCAAAAACCGCGCGGAATATCATGGAGGGAACACATATGTCCGTCGTCGCCACCAGCAGCGCGATCGAAGTGAGCGAGGCACCGAGAACGTAGCCGGCCGTCGTGTGACCGGCAGAGAAGGCCCATGCGGTAACCAGCAGCCATATCGATCCCACACCACACGCGAAACGGGACCCGCGCGAACGAATCCACTGCACCCGCCGGGGCCCGGTCCAGCAGTTCGGGATCGTATCCGAACAACTCCGCAGCCTGCCTGCCGTGGTAGAAATGGAATTCCGCCGTGGGGTCATCGGCGACTTCCTCGTACATCCGGATGATCTCGTCCTTGAGGACGGCCTCCAGCGATGCCTGTGCGTCGGCAGCGTTGTGCATCGTGGCTCCTGTAACGGTTGGTATCCCCGCCGTCGGCATTCCTCGCGTTCGACCGGGGCGCTTGCATCCAGGGTCGCTACAAACAGGTATGCGGAGGAAGTGTCCGGGACCGGACAACATGAATTGAGCGAGAAAGAAGACAGGCCCCGCGGGACGAACCCGCGAGGCCTGCCTGGAGATTTCCAGCGAAGCGTTTGGTGGTCCGACTACAGGTCGAAGGCGAATCCGGCGAGAGCGCCGAAGTACTTCGTGTCCTCGGAACCCATGTAGCGGCCCTCGACATAAATCCCGAGCGGGAACGACAGGCCGGCGCCGGCCTGGTATCCGAACTGGGTCTCGGACTCGGAGATCTCACCGGCCGAGTACTTGTGGATCAGGACGCCCAGTCCACCGAATACGTAGGGGCGGATCTTGTCGGGCTGACCGAACGCGTAGTCCACGATCCCCATGAAGCCCCACGGCGTGGTCTTGGCATCGTCGGCCAGCGAGACCTCGTCCTTGTGGTTGTTCTGGCCGTAGAAGAACTCCGCTCCGACGCCCACGGGCCCCGCGCCGAAGAGCGCTCCAGCCGTGCCCATCCAGCCGGTGTTGGCGTAGTCGCCGAAGTCGCTCGTGGGGAATGAACCGCCAGCCCCTATGTACAGCGTAGTCTGGGCCTGCGCGGGGATGGCGAATGCCAGAAAGGCAAACGCCGCGAGGAACATTGCTGACCGCTTCTTCATCATCCAACCTCCGTGAAAGGAAAAGAACTGCCCATCCGTACAGGATGAATTTCGGCGGATTCCGAAGAACCCGGTTATGCGGATGGGCGAGACGTTCCAATCCTGGCACGGTCTCGCTTTTACGGCGGGACATGAGCCTAAGCTCGTCAAAACCTTACATCAAAGCACTTAGCTTGGCAAGGGGTCGCCCCGCGGTGGGTTCGGAGCCCCTCTAGTCCGTGCAGGCCGGATCGGTGAAGCGAATGGCCACGGTGTTGTACTGGACGCAGTTCGGGGTGCCGCACGTGCTGCGCTCGCCCGCGGGCCTGTCGGCCTCTGCCAGCACCGTACCGATCACTCCGTCCGCCCCCATTTCGCGGGCCTTCGTGAGCGTCGCGTCCAGGTCCTCCGATGCGATGAGGCCGACCTCCTGATATTCGCAAGTCGGGAGGTCGCTGGCGAACACCTTGACCTCGTGATCCGCCGGCAACGGGTCCAACTCGACCCGGACCTGGGTCTTCATGCTTGGACCGCAGGCGGAGGCAAGAACGATGGCCGTGAACAGCCAGATACGCTTCGACATCGGGATCCTCCGTGCCTCGTTTGGGTGATCTCCGGCGTATTTTATGCCATGCGGAACAGCGAAGCGAGCGGTTGCCGGCGAGGTTGGCGCTGGCTCGATTCGTCTTCTGGCCGCATTATTGGAGTAGAGGCTGGGGCCCCAGGGGTCCCGTCCGGGACGGGCCCTGCCGATCGCCTCTCTGGGAGGTCATCGTGAAGCCGGATCGTGCCCGCGTCATGTCGGAAGGGCTGATCACGGGATTGATAGGGTACGTCGTGATCGTCCTGTTCTACGGAATCCTCAACGTCATCACTGGCCAGTCGTTCTTCTCCACGGCTGCCCATCTCGGTGCTGGCCTCGCTTCACCTTCGGGAAGAGGCAGTGCGATCGGAGCGGTGCTGGCATTCAACGGCCTGCACGTCATCGCCTTCCTCCTCGTCGGCCTGGTCGCCGCCTGGATCGTGATGCAGACGGAGCGACACCCCAGCTTCTTCGTGCTCGCTCTCTTCATCGGCATCGCGGGGCTGTTCGGAATCATGGCGGGTTTCCTGTCCTTCGCGGCGAGGAGCGGCATCGAGCTCCCTATAGGATCGGTCTTCGCAGCGAACCTGCTCGCAGGTGTGGCCATGGGTGCCTACCTGCTGAAGGCACACCCCCGACTGTGGGCGGAAGTCAGGGATCACCTGGACCCGGAGACGGAACATCCGGTTCCGCACTGAGGTCTGAACGCCGGCCCGCGATTCGAGACCGCGCTCACTCGCTCCCGGCGGCGGCCAGCTCCTCTTCCATCTCGGCGACGAAGCGTCGGGCATTGGCATTGCCAGGATCCAGCTCGATCGACTTTCGGTACATGGCGATAGACTCTTCCAGCCGGCCGGCCTCTCGCAACGCTTCACCGAGGCTGTCCCAGACGTTCGAGGACTCGGGGTAGTCGATGGTGTTGCGCTCGAACACGAGGATCGCCTCCTCGACCGCACCGCGCCGCAGCAGCACGTAGCCCAGACCGTTGACATCACCCTCGTCGAGCCGATCCGGATGCTCGACCCTGGCGCGCTCGAACTCAGCCATTCCCGCTTCCGGCCCATCGGTCATGAAGGCCCGCATCACACCCAGCCGTGCCTGGTGCGCTGGATCGTCGTATCGGTCGTAGTCCAGCCACCGCAGAGCCCACTGGTCGTCGTCGAACACGAGCCCGAGCAGCGCCGGAGCAATGGCGAGGCCGTTGGCGCTGTTGGTGAAATAGACGAGGGCGTCGCCTGTCTCCGGATACGCCACCACGAAGCAGCGAGCCGTGCCCTGGTCCCCCCAGTGCCAGAAGGAACTCCCGAGTCGCCCCTCCTCGAGCCCCCAACCGAGCCCCCAGAACAGGTGCGTCTTGGCCTCTTCGTCGTCGCCCCACCCGGCGCCTACGAGGCTCGCGCCCCGGGCGAGCATCGCCGCGTGCGTCTCCGGCTCCAGGCCCTCCCCGGTGAACATGGCTCCGACGAACCGCGCGTAGTCCGTTGCCGTCGTATGCAGGCTGCCGGCGGCATTACCGGCTTCCGGCGTTCGGCGGTTCGCAGGAAAGCCGAACTCATCGTGCGGAATCGCGGCCAGCGTGTCGAAGGACTCGACCCAGGCGTAGTGCGTTTCCGTCATGCCGAGGGGGTCGAAGACCTCGCGGGTTGCGAGTTCCTCTAGCGTGAGCCCGGTCTTCGCCTCCACGGCGCGCTGCAGGTAGACGATGCCCTCGCCCGAGTAACCCCAGCGTTCTCCGGGATCCGCGTCGAAATTGAGTTGCGTCTCGCCCCACGCCCAATTCGGGAGTCCGGTGGTGTGGGTCAACACCAGCCGGGTCGTGAGCTCCCGCGCTCGATCGTCGTGAGCGAGGCGCTCGTACTCGAGGATGTTCCACAGCGGTTCGTCGAGGTCCCACTCTCCGCGGTCGACCATCCGGAGCACGGCGTAGGCGAAGACCGGCTTGCTCAAAGAGGCGGCTTCGAACACGGTCCTGTCGCTGACCGGCTCCTCGGTCTCGGAGTCTGCGTAGCCGAACGCGGCCGTCGCCGTGACGTGACCCGCCTCCAGGTAGGCCAGTTGAAGACCGGGCACGTCGGCACTCTGCATGATGACCGGTACGCTGTCGAGCAGGACCATAACCGGATCCTGCGGGACCGGTTCGTCCACGGCGGCGGTTGACTCGGGGCCAGGGCTGCATGCAGCGGTGCCCCCGAGCAGAACTGAAACGAGCAGGACCCGGCCAATACGGGCCGCGACCAGGCTTCTCATCATGCCTCCCTGTGATTCTGGGGAATGCAGCCACCGACACCCGGACAGCTTGGGAGCCAATGGCTATCTGGCACAAGGTGTGGGCACCTGACCGCGGCTCCGGGCTCTAGCGCGGTGCCTCGGCCCTGTAGCTGATCGTCGGGATCGTCCGACGCGGGAATGCGAAGCCAGCCCCGAGCGCAACCACCCAACGGCCTCCCGTCGACTGGGGACCGACCTTGTACGCCACGTCGATTCGGTTCGTCAGGGCGACGGGCGAGACAGAGGGTGCCAGCCTGAGGCCCACCCCCACACTGCCTCCGCTTCTCGATTCCTGGTCACCATACCACGCCCCGCCGTAGTCGAAGAAAGCACCGAAACCGACCGCCAGCAGGCCCAGGAACTCGTCCACCGCGTAGTAACGGTGCTCGATCGTCGTCCACCACATCCGGTTACCCACGAAAGAGTGAGCTGGCCACCCTCGCGGAGCGTTGTCGAACCCCAGGTCGAACTCGTCCCCCGGCTTCTGATTCCACAGACGTCCTACCTGGAGCTGTATCGCGGTGGAGTGACGCGCCGCCGGTTTGTAGCCGGCTGCAACGTTGAAGATCACGCGGCCCGAGTCCTGTGCCATTCCACCCCACTGGTAGTTCCCCTGGATGGAGGTCCAGGCCCACCCGCGACCCTTGAGGCCCGTCTGGCCGGCGGACGCCTCGAGGCCCAACCCGACACCCGTCCCCTGCCAGCCGAGCCCATCGGGGGCGAGCGTAGCCGTGAACCGCAACAGCGGGCTCAGGTCGATGTCCTCGGTACCGAATCCATTGAAACCCGTGAGCTCCTGGTACCTGACCTTGCTGATCTCGGCCCACACGCCAGCCGTACCATAGATGGAGTCGTCGGCCATCTCCTGATCCTCAGGGGACAGGTAGAACGCCTGCTTGCGCACTCCGACCGTGGCTCCGAGCCGCAGGTAGTCGCCAGTTTGGTGGCTGGTGGCGAGGCCTGCGTTGATGTCGTTGATGAACGCGTCGTGACGATATGTGGTCGTGTCGAGGACCAGGCTGCCCTCCACGTTTCCGGCCCGATACCGGAGGACGTTCTGGTCCGCCCGCAGGGCGTCCCACTCGTACGTGCTCAAACTCTCCGAATTGCGGAATGGCAACCCGATCACCCAGTTGCCGTTGTTTCCGTCTGACATCCCGGCGTAGTTCGCCGCGAAGTCGATGTTCGGTCCGAGAATGCGGTCGAAGTCGGCAGAGGCGTTCAGACCGTCGCGATCCAGTTCCTTGACGTAGGCCGCGTACAACTGGTTCCCACTTCCGAGCAGGTTCAACTCGTTGAGGCCGAACTTCCCGGTCCAGTCACCCGTCGAGGCGATCGAGAAGGACAGCTTCGGCTTGAGGCTCCACCCGTCCTGTGTGCGGACCGTGACGGCGAGGCGGCCGTCTTCGAGGCGAGCGCTGTCGATCGAGATCTCTCGGAATATTTCCTTCTCCCTGAGGTGTCTCTCCGACTCAGCGACCTCCGCGGAATCGTACGGCTCGCCGACCTCGAACTGCAGGTAGTCCCGGATCACACGCTCCCTGGTCACGACATGAATCCGGTTCAGGAACCGGAAGAAGCTGCTCCGTGCAGCCTCCTCCTCTGTGTACACGGTGGCACGAGCCACGAGGATCGTGTCGATCACCGGGGGAGAAACCTGCGCGACTGGTTCGGGTTCCTGGGCTGGAAGCCGGGACGCGCAGGCCGTCGCCACGACGAGGGTCCCCGTCAGCGCCAGGGTGCGCTGGAAAAGGAGTTTCCCGACTGGGCTTCTTCTCATGCCGATCCCCGTGTCACAGATCGGTGAGCGGACGGAGAAGCCGGAACCGCCCCAGGTGGCGGTCCCGGCCTTGGTCCCTAATCAGCGAACGTGCACGCGTGTCCCCGTGCCGTCGTCCCGGTGATCAAGTCGGGCTCAACCGTCTCGTTGTCGTTGCCCTCCAGCCGCGGAGCGCCGCGCCGCATCGGGCGGGCCTCTCGCCGTCAACGTAGCCAACACCTCGGCCCCGGTGGTCAGGGACGGAACGTTGCCTGTGCTCGTGTCAGGCTGGTCGGCACCCGACATCTGCTGCCCGTCCGGCGGAGGCGGTGGCGGCGCCTGCTGCTGCGCGTCCGGCGGCGGTGCCTGCTGCTGTTGCTGCTGGGCGGCTGCCTGCTGCTGATCGGCCGAGTGCACGACGACAGCCGTGCGTCGGCGCGTGCGACGTCGGGTGCGGCGGTGCACTCCGCCTACCTGCGCCTCGGCCACCGCCGGCGTGAGGACCATGGCGGCGGTACTGATGGCAAGCTCCGGGAGGATCAGGGCGAACATGGCCCCGATGATTCCCGCCGATCTCAATCTGCGTCTCATCGGTATTCTCCCCTGGTCAGTGGCTCGAGTCGGGCTTCGGGAACGGAACTTTCTTCGCTCCCTCAGGCGGAACGAACGTGAACGTGTCATCGGAGACGGAGGGCTCCAGATTCCAGTCGGTGATGTAGGTCACTATGCTCAACATCTCCGGCGTCCCGTGGTCCGTTACCACGTATTTCGCCGGGAGCGGAGGCCCATCAGTGGGAATCCAGATCTGAAACCCGAGATCCGGACGTCCGAATACCAGGTGGGTGCAGGCGACGCCGCCTATGACCTCGGTCCCGACTACCTTCGCGAAGTCCACGCCCTGCATCAGGTACGGGAAAGCATCCTGCCAGATGAGGTCACTGACTGGATAGATCTCCACGAAAGCGTAGAGGGCCAGGAACATCTCCTCGATCGTCGGCGGGGCCTCCATCGTCATGTAGGCCTGCTTGACGTCGTTGTACACCGTGACCCGTTCACCGTCGTAGACGAGGACCTCGTCCACCGCCCCGGCATGCCGCACGCCACGCAGCTTGTTGGGGCGAACGACCGTCACACCGCCGGAAGCCTCGAGGTCTATTCTCTGTCCCGAATCGAGCAGGTCCTCTCTCAAGTTGAAGACGAAGGCGCTGAAGCTCTCCAGGCCGCCCAGGTAGTCCATCGTGGTCTGCAGGAGCTCAACCGCTGCCGGATCGACTTCGGAATCCTGAGCACCGAGCTGCGGAACGGCGACCGCCGTTAGCGCCAGAACTCCCAGCGCACATGCCGCAGCAATCAAGTTTCTACTCAATGAAATCCCCTTTCTTCAGTGCACTTCGACCGTCACGCTCGGAATCCGGCCCGTGAACTTCGACCCTGCCTCCGCCCCGATCGTCTCGACGACCGGCGTGGCGAGGTCGATGCCGATGTCCGCCGTCTCGTCAGCCGAGAATACCCTGGGCTGCGTGCGCTCGATGCGTCCCTCGGCCACCACCTGGTCGTTCACGTACAGGGTACCAACTCCTCCCCTCCCTGGTCCGCCGCCGTCATAGGCGAACTCGAAGCGGATCGTGGATGTCCCGGGAGCTAGCGGCCGCGTAGCCGCCACGGTGTATCTCTCCAGTCCCAGGAAGTTGTAGTCGTAGGCGGGCACGCCGTCCTTCACGTAGAGCGCCCAGCCGCCGAAGCGGCCGCCCTGGGCGATGATGATCCCGTTGCCTCCGGCGGCGGGGACCTCCACCTCAGCCGTGATCGTCTTGGATTTGTTCTTGATGTCGAGGAATACGTTCTCGGTCATGCCCGTCATGCCCTCGGCGAGCGTCAGCGACGTGCGGCCGGCCATCAGGTCGGGACGGCCGACGGCAGCGGCGTTGAACCGTATCATCAGCCGGTCGTCGATGGGCAGGGCATGGTTGGCGCCGGCCTCTTCCATGAACAGGGCCTGCAGCTCGGCCAGCTTCTCGGGATTCTCCGCTGACAGGTCGTTCACGAGGCTGAAGTCGGTGCGTGTGTCGTACAGCTCCCAGATGTCGTCAGCAAGCGGGCGGCGCGGCTCTTCCTCCCACGGTGCCCGGTGGATGGTTCGCGCGAACCACCCGTCATGGTACATGGCCCGGTTGCCGAACATCTCGAAGTACTGGATCGTGTGCCGGTCGGGAGCGTCGGCGTCGTCGAAGCTGTACACCATGCTCACGCCGTCCATCGGCCTCTGGGGCGTCCCGTTGACCACGGTCGGCTCGGGTAGTCCCACCGCCTC
>JAMJQV010000272.1 GCA_023554435.1 Gemmatimonadota bacterium
CGCCGCGCGTGCCCCTGTCCATCGCCGAGTTGACCATCTCGAGTGCGTTCTCGGTCGGCACTCCCGCTTCGGTCAGATCGCTGAGGACGATCAGGGGCACCGCCAGGTCCCTCGCCCCTCTCTCCCGACCACCCATGGACCGGATCGCATCGCGCGGCACGCCGCGACGCAGAGCTTCGGCCGCAGCTGCCAGGCTGGCGGGCCTGCGGTCCGGCCCCAGGAGGTCTCTCGCCTCTCGCAGTCTTCCCGCATACGCGTCCAGGGCCGTAATGACGCGTTCCGGCGGATAGCCCTTTGCGAAACCTTCGAACGCCTTGCGCGCGATCAATCCCGGCGGGACGCCCGCTTCACTGGCCTCACGAGCAATCTCCCTGACCTGGGCGGCATACTCTGCCGGCATGGCGTCCTCCAGCCGCCGGGCGTCTCTTTCCTGTCCGGTCGCCGGTGCGGCAGAACCGGCCACGATGCCGACGGCGAAGAGTCCAGTGATCGCGCGGCGAGCGCAGGCCCATTTCCTGGGATTAATCCTGATCTTTCTTGTATTCATTTCACACATCCCGTGGGACGGGCGCGGTGCGCGCCATGTCCACTCGTTATCAAGACGACTTCAGCGCTCATGGCGTCACAACGGGTAGGCATCCGGCTCATTCACGAAGATCGTGGCCTGGAGTTGCCCCCATTCATCCTCCGTCAGACCGGGCGCATCGGGCGGGACGTACCACGCACCGTCGACGAGGAATCCGAAGTGGTGCGCACCGGGCTCGATCGGAAGTGTCACTCGCCACACGTCGCCGTCCCGAAGCATCGGAATCGCCTCCCAGTCGGTGAATTCGCCAACGCACTCGACGCTCCTTGCCCCCTCGGCCTTCACCGCGAGGGCGAGGGTTCGTTCGTCGTCACCCCGCACCTCCCAACTCAGATCGGGCACCGGTCCAAAACGTGCCAGCTCGAGGTTTGCCCCACCACCGAGACCGCCCGCCGCGGGCGAATCGAGCAGCGGATCAGGTCCGTACCTGCCACCCGAGACGAGGATCGTGGAACGACCTCCCGTTCGGACTCTTACGCCCGCGATCAGGACGAACTCCTCGCCGTCCGGTGTCTCCCACAGGGCGGCCTCGAGGTAGAAGGTCCCGGCCTCCGGGCGGACTTCGAGACCGAGGCGACCGACCGCGTAGGGTCCCTGTGGGCTCTCGTATGCCTCGACGGCGAGGCGCGGACTGAAGGCCCCCAACCGCTGTCCGACCTCCGCTATTCCTCCCCAGGCCCACAGATCCGAGGCCACCGGGAAGCCGACCTGGAAGACTCGCGGGCCGAACCTGGTGTCGCGGACGAACGTCCGAGTTACCGTGACTTCCGAACTCCCCAGGCCACCGTATCCAGCCAGGCGAATGAACGTGCCACCGAACGTGAAACTCACCTCGGGCTCCGCGATGACGTACGCCGCCCGATACGGGACGGGCTCCCCCACCGTGAATGCCTCGCCCGTGATGGCGAGACCCAATGACACGGTGCGGGAAACCGGTTGCAGCCAGCCGCCCACCGCCAGGAGAGAGGCCCAACTGGCACCTTCATCGGTCAGCGCGAGACCCCCGGTACCCGCCGCATGGAAGTAGCCGCCGGCCCCGAAATAGCCACCAATCCGCAAACCACCGTTTGCGTACGTGCTCGCGACGCCGGTTCCGCCTGCAGGGGGAAGGGAGTAGGAGGCGCCGAGATCCAGGGACAGCACTGTCTCCTGGGCGGCGACTCCTCCGCTCGAAAACACGAATAGGAGAGCGGCAACTGTTCCGACGGCGATGCGATAGAGGCGACGCCGGTTCTGCCGCGCACCCGTCGCGGGCCCGAAGCGTGGGGAAGTCAGGTTCCGTTCAGCGTGGATACGGCCACGATCGCGTTCTGCTGCCCGAAACCGTCGTCCTGGTAACTCGCGGCATTGGGATCCGTGACCCAATCCGCACCATCGATCACGAACATGTACTCGTGCACACCGGGCAGCAAAGGAACCCGCCCGGACCACACACCGTCTCCATCCACATCCTCGAGCTCGACGGTGGGCTGCCATTGAGTGAAGTCCCCGACCAGGTGAACGGTCTCTGCCGCTGGCGCGTCAACGACGAACTGAACGTATACGAGGGCATCATCGACCGCGCCCCCACGAGGAAGCCCAACGAGACTCACGACCGCGACGATCGCCGCAGCCGCCGCGAGCACGGCTGCCGGTGGAACCGGGATCATCCTCGGACGAAGGAGCCAGGCGAGCCACGGGGGGCGAGAATCCGCCCGACTCGCCTCGACCGCAGCCACCACCCGTGTGTCGAGACCCGGTGGAGCGCCCGCTGGCGACGCCGCACGAATCTCACCCAACAATCCATCCCACTCTGTGGCCTGCGCCCGAAGCTCCGCGGGGAGCGCCTCCAGAGGCAGATCTCCGTCCAGATAGGACTGCAAGCGGCTGTCCATACTCAACTCCCGTACGACTGGAGAAGCACCTGCAGCTCTTCACGAGCCCGGTGAACTCTCATCTTGAGCGCCGGCACCGATACGTCCAGCGTCTCGGACATCTCGGTATACGACCACCCCTCGACGTGCTTCATCAGAAACGCCTCTCTCTGCTCCACCGGCAGGTTCCCGAGCGCCTCTTCAATTTCGTTTCTCACCCTGCCGCGCTCCGCCTCACGCTCCGGATCCCCGTCGGTCGAAGCGAGGCCCGTCATGGTGTCGACGGGAACGGTCGCCCGCTTCGATTTCAAGAAGTCCTTGCACGCATTGGCTCCGATTCGAAACAGCCACGAACCCACCCTCTCAGGGTCCCTGCACTTCCGCAGATTGCGGTGCGCCTTGATGAACGCGGACTGAACGACGTCTTCTGCGTCGTCCCGGCTTCCCGTCATCCTCTCGGCGTGACGGTACAGGAGATCCTGATAGCGGCGAACGAGCTCGCCGAACGCCCGATCTGACCCCTGCAGCACCTGACGGACCAGTTCGGCATCGGAAACGTGTCGGATATCGGACCTCGCGTCGAGTTTCACCAGTATGACGAGCCGGGGCGGTCATGGGTCACATCAGGTCGCGTGTTCCCCACTGGCTCCATCGGGTTCCGTTTGCCCTGGCGTTCAATATTCGGACCGCCACGCCCTGACCGAATCGCCAGTTCCCGCGTGGCAACGATCGGAGGATCGTGGTAGTATCCGATTCATGTCGACTATCCA
>JAMJQV010000273.1 GCA_023554435.1 Gemmatimonadota bacterium
CCGGCGGGTTCGTTCCCTTCAGGCCCACTCGAGATCGGTACGGCGGCCAGGGTCATGACCGGGGCGCCTGTACCGGCGGGTGCATCGGGCGTGGTGCGCGTCGAGCACACCGCGGAGACGGTTCCGGGAGAAGTGAGCTTCTTCCAGGACACGGACGCTGAACGCAACATCCGGAGACGCGGCGAAGACATCGTTGAAGGCGAAACCGTGCTGCTGAAGGGTGATCCGGTCACTCCAGCTGCGGTCGGAGTTCTCGCCATGCAGGGCATGTCCGACGTCCTGGTGCACCGGCGACCCCGGGTGGGGGTCCTGTCCAACGGCAATGAGTTGGCCGATTTCGACGAAGTGGAGGAAGTGAGGGCCGGACGGCGGATCATGAACTCGAACGGGCATGCCCTGGCGGCACAACTCGTGACGGCAGGCGCGGAACCGGTGCCTCTGGGCATCGCCCGGGACGAAGCCGACGACGTGCGGCGGTGCCTCGAACGGGCGACGGATTGCGACGCCGTGATATCCTCGGCAGGCGTGAGCGTGGGCGACCACGACCAGGTGAAGGCAGCACTGGATGATATGGGAATGCAGCGCCTGTTCTGGAGGGCCAGCATCCGGCCGGGCAGCCCGCTCACCTTCGGCCTCCTCGGCGGACGACCGTTCTGGGGTCTTCCCGGCAACCCGGTATCGGCGATGGTGACCTTCGAGGTCTTTCTCAGGCCCGCGCTGAGAAGAATGATGGGCCACCGTCACCCGGAGGCCCCGCGGGTTCTGGCCCGGGCGAGGAAGGCGATATCCTCTTCCGCCGAACTCACCCATTTCTATCGAGTGCGGTTGTCGCGCCGCGCAGGTGACCTCCCCGCGGCCGAGCTCACCGGCCCGCAGGGCTCCGGGATTCTGACGTCCATGAGCGCCGCGGACGGCCTGCTCATCGTCCCTGAGGGGGTCACTGAGGTCGAGGCCGGAGAAGTCGTCGAGGTGATTCCTCTCCCCGGAGACTGGTCGTGAGCCAGCGGGTCGTGGCGCTGATAGGCACTCGCAGGGGCCTGTTCCGCGCCGTCTCCGATGACGCGAGGCTGGAATGGACCGTAGAGGGCCCCGCGATCGCTGGATACGAGGTATACCACGCAGTCCTCGACCCCCACGACACACGCATCGGGTATGCTGCGGTCCGCCACGAGGTGTGGGGCGCGCACGTCTACCGCACGAAAGACGCGGGTCTGACGTGGGAGCCTCTCGAATCCAGGCCCACCTTCCCCGAGGATTCCGGCCGCGCGGTCCGGGCGATCTGGCACCTGGCGCCCGCAGGCGGCGGCGATTCCGGAGTTCTCTACGCCGGGGTAGAGCCGGCGGCGCTGTTCGTGTCGAGGGATCGGGGGGACACGTGGGAGAGGATCTCCAGCATCGAAGAGCACCCGACGGCCGCTTCCTGGCAGCCGGCGAAGGGTGGCATGGCCATGCACTCGATCCAGGTGGACCCTGAGGACCCCGACCGAGTCTTCGCCGCGGTGTCGGCTGGCGGAGTCTATCGTTCCGAGGACGCCGGTCGGTCCTGGGAGGCGATCAACACGGGAGTGAGGGCCGAGTTCCTGCCGAACACACGGCCAGAGGCTGGCCAGTGCGTGCACAGTGTGCGCCTTCATCCGGGGAAGACCCGGCGGCTGTACCAGCAGAACCACTGTGGCACGTACCGAACCGATGACTCAGGCGACACGTGGATCGAGATTACCGACGGGCTACCAAGCGATTTCGGCTACGTCATGGGCATCGATCCGGCGAACCCGGACCGATGCTGGGTGATTCCCGAGGAAAGCAGTCATTTGAGGGCGGTGTGCGAAGGACGACTCCGGGTGTACGAGTCCGGCGATGCCGGACAGTCCTGGATAGCGCGAACGGAGGGCCTGCCGCAGGAACACGCCTGGCTTACCGTACTGCGCGAGGCACTCGCGACCGACGGGCTTGCGCCCTGCGGAGTCTACTTCGGCACGTCCACGGGCCACGTGTTCGCGAGCCCGGACGCCATCGAGTGGCACGAGATCGCGCGCCACCTGCCCAAAGTGTTGTCCGTCGAAGTGGCGGTCCTGGCCGGCCGGTGAACTCCCCTCGGCGTCAGGCCGGGGTACCGCCGCTCCATTCGATCACCGCCCCACCGCTCGTGTAGCCACCGCCCACGGCGGTGAGCACGATGTTCGCGGCTTCGGGGAGTGGGCCATGCAGGCCCTTGAGAAGCTCGTCGAGGGCAATCGGCACGGTGGACGCTGACACGTTTCCGTAGGTCTCGATCACATCGACCACGCGAAGCCCGGGATGACCCAGGGCCTTCTCGATTCCCGCCGTGATCCGCCGGTTGGCCTGGTGGGGAACCACTGCAGCGATGTCCTCCCACCCGAGGTCCGTCCGCTCCAGCGCTCGCTCGGCCACACCGACCATCGACTTGATCGCGTTCCGGAGCACGTTCGGACCGCCCCCCATGCTCAACTTCGGGACGGCATCGCCCGGCAGCATGGCCGCCTGGCCCGTCAGGTTGAGGTGCTTGGGAGAGTAGTCAGCCGTGGTGTAGGGTGCGGCGAGAACCCGACCCCGCCCCCCCTCCGAGCTGAGCACCGCAGCGCCCGCCCCATCTCCGAACAGGACCGCGGTCTTGGGGTCGGAGTAATCGGTGATTCCCGTCAGGAAATCGCCGGACACGACCAGCACGTTGCGCGCAGACCCGGACGTCACGAACGCGTAGCCGGCAGCCAGAGCGTACACGAAACCGGCGCAGGCGGCGTTGAGCACGAATCCGGGAGCGTTGGGAATGCTCAACATGTCGCCCACGGTGCATGCCGCGTTCGGGACGATGTCCCGTTCCGTGAGCGATGCTACGAGCAGCAGATCCAGCTCGGATGCCTCCATACCCGCGTCGGCCAGGGCCGCGCGGCCTGCCTCAGCGCACATCCACTCGGGGCAGCGATCCACCGCCGGGTCCATCACTCGGCGCTCGCGGATCCCGGTGACCTGGACCGACCACCGATCGAACACCCCGGCTGCGGTCAGGGCCGCTGCCTCCTCCGGTTCGATCCCGCGCAACGAGCCGCGAGCCGCGTCCACGTCGAAGGCCCGGCGGATCGAGTCCATCTCGTAGAGCTTGAAGTTGTCTACGGATTGCTCCGGAAGGTATCGTCCCGACCCGGCCACGAAGGCCTGTGGTGCACTCGTCGTCAAAGCTCTTTCCGCCTCTCGATGGGTTCACGCGTCCGACCGACCTCTGCACGGGGTCCGGCGGAATTCGTGTGACTACGGTTGGCGAAGATAGGGGATGAGACGACTGACCTCAATTCGCGGCGGGCAGCGGGCGGCTCGCGCCACCCGGGGCGGGTGGCGCGAGTCGCCTTCAGGAGGATCCTCAGCCTCCGTCGCGCTGGCGCTGCGGCGGGTCGCTACCGGGCGGAACGGGCGCTGCACTGTCCGGCCGCCGGCTGGGCTGCGATTGACGGTCGCGCTGTCGGGACTGAGCTCCCGCTCGCCGGCGTACCGCATCGACAGCAGTCTGCCAGTCCGCTCCCTGCTGCATCCGCCGTCGGACCGCCGCCGAGAGTCCCAGCATCTGGTCGCCGCGCGTGCCCCTGTCCATCGCCGAGTTGACCATCTCGAGTGCGTTCTCGGTCGGCACTCCCGCTTCGGTCAGATCACTGAGGACGATCAGCGGCACGGCCAGGTTCCTCGCCCCTCGCTCCCGGTCCCCCATGGACCGGATCGCATCGCGTGGCACGCCGCGACGCAGAGCTTCGGCCGCAGCTGCCAGGCTGGCGGGCCTGCGGTCGGGCCCCAGCAGGTCTCTCGCCTCTCTCAGTCTTCCCGCATACGCGTCCAGGGCCGTAATGACGCGCTCGGGCGGATAGCCCTTTGCGACACCTTCGAACGCCTTGCGCGCGATCAGCCCCGGCGGGACGCCCGCCTCGCCGGCCTGACGAGCGATCTCCCAGACCTGGACCGCGTACTCTGCCGGCATGGCGTC
>JAMJQV010000274.1 GCA_023554435.1 Gemmatimonadota bacterium
GATGGAGGTGTATCCGAACTTCGAGCCGGTATATGGACCGGCGTACACGGGTATCTCAAACGCGCGTCCCGAGACCCGTGCCCTGTCGGAGCCACCGGCTGCCATGCAGAACCTTCCGTTCCCGGCGCTGGAGTACATCGAGCGCCTCGACGACCTGCCGTTCGACCCGAACGGGGAGCCGGACGCCAACTAGCAGCGGTCAGTCGCCGGACGGCTCCCTATCGCGCGTCTTCCTCCGAGGGTTTCGGTTACCGATAATGAGTTAGGAAGATGTTGAGACTTAGCCTCTAGAGTCACAGCAGAGTCAGCTGTGGTTCTTCAGAGGCGGGGTTCTCACGTGAAAGTGCGGGACGTGATCAAGCTTCTTGAGCGAGACGGGTGGTACCTTGTCCGGACCCGAGGGAGCCACCGCCAGTATAAGCACCCTGTGAAGCGAGGGTTGGTCAATGTGGCTGGGAAACGGAGCCACGATCTCGCGGCCGGTACCCTCGACAGCGTTCTCAAGCAGGCAGGGCTCAAGTGACGAAACGCTATTTGATCGTGATGGAGGCTACGAGCACCGGCTATTCGGCCTACTCGCCAGACCTCCCTGGGTGCATTGCGACTGGGTCTACGGAATCGGATGTCGAGCAGAGAATGCGTCAGGCGATCCAACTGCACGTCGCCGGTCTCCGCGAACAGGGCGAGCCCGTTCCAGAACCACAGAGCTCATCCTCATACGTCGAGGTCTCTGCGTGATCCCGAGCGCACGCACTTCCTAACATGCGCTTGGAGCTGATCCGGTGAACGTGAAGCGCCATCAAACCCAGTCGGCGCGCAGCTCAGGCGCCGACCTTGAGGCAGCAGGCAAGCGACGGTTCGAAGAAGACCTTTGACCCGAAGGAGGGCAGCAGTGAAGATCCTCGTGGTAGGGGCTGGGGTCACCGGCTGTTTCACCGCCGCTCGCCTGCAGGACAAAGGCGCGGACGTAACTCTCCTCGCTCGAGAGGCAAAGGCCGACCGTCTGGAACGGGATGGCCTGCGGCTCAGAGACGCCATGACCGGCGAGGAGCGCACGGCGCAGTTGTCCATTGTTCGGACCCCTGTCGCGGAGGAGCACCAGGTTGCGATGGTCTGCGTGCAGGACCTTCATCGGCCATCGCTCGACGATCTTCTCGGCCAACTCCCGGGTCGGCCCATCATCTGGTACCTGGGCAACACCACGACTGGATTCGACCGCGCGGGCGAGGTCCTCGGGCGCGACCGGGTGCTTGGAGGCTTTCCCGGCGTAGGTGGGACCTGGGAAGACGATGTGCTCGTCTTCGCCGACCGGGAGAAGCCCGCGGACATGCCCCTCGACAGGCTCATCGTCGGGGAGGCGTTCGACGACGGAGCCGCAGCGGCGAAGCGCGTGGAACGGGAGATTGGCGCACTCGGGATGAACGTCGAGCGTTACGTGCCCATCATGGCCTGGCAATGGAGCCACCTGGCATTGGTGATCCCGCTCGCGGGCGCCGCGTATGTCTACGATTGTGACACCGCCCGCGTCGTCGCAGACCGTGCGCTCCTCAAGCGCACCATGCGCTGCGCTTCTGCGGCGTTTCGGGCAGTGGAGCGCGCCGGCTTTCCCATCCTGCCGAGGGGTCTGCGGATGATGAAGTACATTCCCGCGTGGCTGGGAGCGCGGAGGATTGGCCAACTCCTCGACTCCGACTTCGGTCGCATTGCCATCGCCGGCCACGCCAAGTCCGCGCGGGAGGAGATGCACGCCATTGCACAAGACTTCCTGTCGCTCGCCGATGACAGCATGGATCCCGAGCTCAGCGAGCTGTTGGGGGCGATATGAGCCGGTAGCGGCTCGCCGCGAAGATGAGCTCAGTCTCTAAAAGACGATTTGGAGAGGGGCGCCTGTTAGCCAGCGACCCGATGCGCCCCAATAGCGATCACCGAGCCGTCAGAACATCCTACGACCGAAGACCGACCGCGGACCACGCTGCCGGAATCCGTGGCAGCCGAGGGAGCGGCCAGCACAGGAGGAGGACTGCGATGCAGGACACGGCGGAGGCCGGAAGGCACAGTGGCGGCGGCCTGACCCGCCGCGGCTTCGTCGGTGTGGCGGCCGTCGGCGCTCTCGGCGTCGGGGCGTTGGGCACCGCGAGCCTGTTGAAGAGCAGGTCATCCGGCGTCCGACCGGCGAATGCCCTGCGCTGGGGTGTCGTCGGTACCGGATGGATCGCGAACAGCATGGCGGGCGTGATCGAACGCGCGGAGAGCGCCGAGCTCTCAGCCGTCTCGAGTCGGCGGATGGAAACCGCGAGGGAGTACGCGGACCGACATGGCCTGGCACATGCATTCGACTCGTGGGAGGACATGATCGCGTCGGACGTGGTGGACGCGATCTACGTCGCCACGCCCACTAGCGTGCGCGAGGAGATCTGTCTCGCCGCCGCGCGCGGAGGCAGGCACGTGCTCGGCGAGAAGCCGTTTGCGAGCCTGGACTCCGTGCTCCGGATCGTGGCTGCCTGCCGGGAGAACGACGTGGCCTTCATGGACGGGACTCACTTTCCGCACCACCCTCGGACCTCCGAGATCAGGGCGCGGAGTGAAGAGCTCGTGGGGAGGCCGTTGTCGCTCGCGTCAGCGTTTCAGTTCGGCCTGCCCGATCGATCCAATATCCGTTACAACCCCGAGCTCGAGCCCATGGGCGCGATCGGCGACGCCGGCTGGTACAACATGCGAGCCGTCGTGGAGTACCTGCCGCCGGACCTGGAGGTCGAAGGCGCCGCCGCGTTCCTGCGCCGGGACGAAGAGACGGGGGCGGTCTCCGCCGGCAGCGGTGCACTCCGCTTCGCCGGCGGAGTGACATCGACCTGGAACTGTGGCTTCGACTCGGCCGCATTCGTGGGGGACGCACGCATCTCGGGGACCGCGGGTGTACTCCACATGGACAACTTCCTGTTCGACGACGACGATGGCTCGGCCGGCTTCACGGTCCGCGGTCAGGCGGGACCGCAGGAAATCACCGTGCCCTCCGCGAAGCGCGGGTCGGTCCTGATGCTTGAGGACATGGCCGCGGCTGCGACCGACCGGGCGCTGCGCGATCAGTGGATGACGGGGACGGAGCGCACCCAGATGCTTCTGGACGTCATCTGGCGGGCGGGCCTCGAAAGCGAGCGAAGCAGCCCTTGAAGGCTTCGCGGGCAAGCACTCAACATAAGGAGCTGAACGATTACCACGCGGAGATTTGGACCGAGGGGCTGGACACCGGAGCGACTCGGCTCCCTTGCCGGAAAAACCTATGTCATCACCGGTGCCAACGCCGGCGCGGGGTTTGAGGCAACGCGGGTGTTCCTGTCCAAAGGCGCAAGCGTGGTGATGATGAACCGCAACGCGGACAAGTCAACCGCAGCCATCGCGACCCTGAAACAGGAATTTGGCAGTGACGCCGACGTGACCTTCGTGCGCATGGACCTGGCGGCGCTGGATTCCGTGCGGGAATCGGCGTCGGAGGTGATGAAGAAGATCCCCCACATCGACGCGCTCATCTGCAACGCTGCCATCGCGCAGGTGGCCAAGCAGGAGATCACCGTGGACGGCTTCGAAAGCCAGCTTGGTGTGAACCACTTCGGTCACTTCCTCCTGTGTGGATTGCTTTTCGAGCGAGTCGAAGAGTCGGGCGGACGCATCGTGGTCGTTGGTAGCAATGCGTATAAAATGGGGCTGAAGAGAATTCAGC
>JAMJQV010000275.1 GCA_023554435.1 Gemmatimonadota bacterium
GAAGAACTGGGGCCAGTTCATCCGGTAGGCACGCTCGCTCATGCGCGCGATCTCGACGGGCCCGCTGACTTCGCGCAGTCCGACGGCTCCCGTAACCAGGAGCTTCCCGCTTTCGGTGATCAGGCGCGTGTGCCGTCCGACTTCGCCAGCGCTGTAGGCGATGGCGCCGCCCACGTCCTGGTCCAGGAACTCGGTTCCCAGGTGTGCCCCGAGCCACCCGAAGCTCCCCACGGGCGCAAAGTCGGGATCGGGCTGGGGAACGTGCACGTCCATTCCGACCCCGTTCCGCAGGACACGCAGAGAGACGGGACTCGTGGGAGACGATGGCATGGCACCCAGCCACGCGAAGAAGGTCGGTGTCGGCGTTCCTTCCACGGCCACGATACGGTCGCCGGTGACGAGTCCGGCACGCTCCGCCGGAGAGCCGGCTTGCACCGTACCGAGCACGGGGGGCAGAGGCGGCAGCAGTGAGGCGAGGAGCTGGATGCGCTCCCCTTCAAGGTCCGGAATCACGACCCGCAGCGTGTCCCCGTTGGCGAAGACCAGGGGCTGCGGTCCCGCGTCGACCGAGAGGAGGGCCATCGCGAAGTCGCCCCAATCGCTGACAGACCGTCCAGCTACCTGGGTCACGTCCACGTCCGAGCGCATCGACAACCACCCGGTAGCCCCGGCCGGCAGCTCTTCTTCGAATACGGCACTGACCCGTGCGGGAGTTGGAGGCGTCGCCCCTCCAGTCGAACCCAGTATCGCGTAGATGACGAGTGCGAGGGCCGCGTTGGCCGCCACTCCCGCGACGACCACGATCATGCGGCGGTGGACTCGCTGGAACGCGAATCCGTTGGGCCACAGTCGGCGGTCCTCTTCCGTACCCTGCATCCCCATGATCCGGACGAAGCCGCCGAGTGGAATGAGGGCAAGTTGGTAGCGCGTCTCGCCGATCCGGAAATGGAATAGCGCGGGCCCGAAACCGACGGAGAACGAGGTGACCGGCATGCCAGCCCACTTCGCCGCGATCAGGTGTCCCAGCTCGTGCACCAGGATCAGCACGTCCGTGACCAGCAGCAGAAGCAGGACCGCCAGGATCATATGTGCGCCTTTCGCATGCTCCCACGCCCGTTGATCGAGCTTTGGATCCGCACCCTCGGTCGGATCGCTCTCCGCGTCTCCGAGGTGCAAGATCCGTTCGGCCACCGATCCAGCGGACCACGACTTCACGAACCCAGACTTCGTACCCGGTTACAGGGCAGCAGTCCGCGCCTCGGTCTAGTCGTTGATAACCTTTTAAGTCATTCTCGTTGTTCTCGTTACGTGGCGTCCGCAGGGACTTCGACAGGAACCCGTTCCGGGCCCAGCTGGGGGCGAAGCCGGACGCCGATGCTCCCTCGGGGACAGGCCTCCGGGGCGGCCGCCGTTGCGACGTTGCCACACAGCCGGCTCGCCGTTCGTGGCATGAACCCGTCACCCTAACCCACGGTCGTTGTTCACTATTGCCCGCGCCCATACATTCTGCGCTCCCCAATTGCCATGAACGCTTGGGGAAGAGCGGTGTAGGGGATTCACCGATGTGGAAGCTGGGGCTGGCGCGGTTGCCGGTCACCGTTCTTCCGGACGGCGCGTGGGCGTCGAAATCACAGGAGAAAACGCGATGCAGAAGTGGTTCAAAGGGCCGCGCATGCTGACCGGGCCTGGTGGCCTGTTCGCCGCGGTCGCGCTGATCGTGGCCCTCGGGGCGTGCTACCCGGGCGACATCAGCAGCGTGGAAGAGACGGACGTCGTTCTGACCATCCATGGCGGAAACGACTTCTCCGGCTTCAATACGTACGCCATGCCGGACACGATCGTGGACGTCTGCACGAACGTGGACGACCCGGAGTGCGAGAACGCGATCGATATCGATCACAGCTATGACGACGAGATCCTGGCGCAGGTCGCGGCCCGGATGCAGGGATACGGCTACGTGCGGATTCCGATCGACCAGGTGGACGAGAACAACCTTCCCGACCTGTTCATGATCCTCAGCGTGTCCGCCGTGGAGCGGACCTCCGCCACCGTCTGGTGGCCGTGGTGGGGTTGGGGCGGCTGGTGGCCGGGTTGGGGGCCCGGCTGGGGCCCGGGGTACCCGCCCGCCGTCTCGGTGACGCGCTGGAACCAGGGGACCCTGGAGATGACTCTGATCGACCCCACGGATACGGATCCCGACCAGGAGATCTTCAACGTGCAGTGGGACGCCATTCTGTCCGGCGTACTCAGCCGAGCCGAGTCGCCGATCGATACCGACCGGATCGACCGGGGCATCCAGCAGGCCTTCGACCAGTCCACGTATCTCGGGACCAACTGAGCCAACAGCGAGAATCGGAGTTACATGATGAAAGCGATTAAGGGAATCATCGCCTCGCTGGCGCTCCTCCTGGTGTTCACCGGGGAGGCGCAGGCGCAGGACTGGTGGTGGGGTATCACGTACAACATGTCGGCAACCTCGAGTCTTCCTGGGAATTCGGACTCGGACACCAATTTCATCGAAGACTACAGCTTCCGCGGCCTCGGAATCGAGGCACGCTACGTTCCCAGCCGTGACGCCGGCTACAGCTTCGGGTTCAACGTGGGCTGGAACGTCCTGAACGAGAAGAACGACTTCGGGACGGAGCGCAATACGATCAGTCTTCCGGAAGCGGACATCACGGGCACGCAGCTCAGGTACTTCAACACGGTACCGCTGCTGGCAAACGCGTCGTACTACTTCGGCGACCGGGGTGGAATCCGACCGTACGTAGGGGTGAACGCCGGCACGTACTACATCGAACGTCGGGTGGATGTCGGAGTTTCAGCCGTCGTCGATGACGCGTGGCATTTCGGCTGGGCGCCCGAAGTGGGCCTCGTCGTCCCCCTGGGACGGCCGGAAGTCGCGCTCCTTACGACGATCCGGTACAACTGGGCCTTCAGTTCGGGCGGCTCGGGCGACCAGAAGTTCTGGGGCTTCAACATCGGGATCGCCTACCGCTGATTGACGGGCGGCCGCCAGGTCGTCGACGCGGTTGCGTGGAACCAGAGGGGCGGGGGAGGCCGTCGGTCTCCCCCGTTCGCTCATTCAGGAGTGACGAAAGGCGGGGGCTGACATTGGCTGAGGTCCAGATCCGGGAAGGCGAAGACGTTCAGAAGGCGCTCCGGCGATTCCGCCGCAAAGTCCAGCGAGCCGGCATTCTGAAGGACTTCCGCAAGCATCGCCACTACGAAAAGCCGAGCGCTGCCAAACGGCGAAAGACACAGGCGGCGGAGCGTCGTCGTCGACGCCAGGCTCGGCGCAAGCGGTCGGACTAGGCCGGCAGGTCCCGCCTCAGGCCCACATCTCCTCGTACATCAGGTATTGTGAGGTCCCCATTCCCAGCGCCCGATAGGTTTCCTGGGCCGGGAGGTTGTCCCGTTCGACGTACAGTCGGATCCCCAGCACCTTCTCCACTCGCGCCGTTTCGCGCACGTGTTCGTGGAGCATGCGATACACTCCCTCGCGGCGATGGAGCTTCGACACGTATACGCTCTGCAGCCACCACACGAGGCCGTTGCGCCAGTCGCTCCACTCGGTCGTGATCATCACCTGGCCCACGATCTCATCGCCCTTCACGGCGACGAAGTAGCGGCCGCGGGCCGGGTCCTTCAGAAGGCGCTCCACGCCCTTCGTCAGCACCTTCCGGTCCAGCTCCCGACCTTCGGTTTCCCTGGCCATCGCCTGGTTGAAGAGGACGATGCGTGCAGCGTCCTCGACGTCGGCTTCACGAATGATGATGGGCATGCGGCGCTCTCCCGTGCGGAACGTGGAAGCACACATTCTCTGTCGACCCGGCCCGACTCGCAAATCACCGCTCGTGACCCTGACGGCGGAGCCAATGACGGATACCTTGCCGTATGATCCTCGACGAGCGTGCCACCGAAATCTGCATTGTCCTTCTCACCGGGATCGGTGACGTGGTGCACGGGCTCCCTGTCGCCAACGCCATCAAGGATGCGGACCGCACCCGGCGCATCACCTGGGTGGCCGAGCCGGCTCCCGCTGCGGTGCTGCGGGAGCACCCGAGCGTGGATCACGTCATCGTCTTCCGGAAGTACGATGGAACCGACGGCCTCACCCGGCTGCGGGACGACTTCAGAGGCCTGCGGTTCGACCTGACGATGAACATGCAGCGCCACTTCAAGGGCGTATTTCCGACGGTCTTCTCGGGGGCGCCCACAAGGCTCGGTCTCGATCGGGAGAAGGTCCGCGAGGGCGTGTGGCGGTTCAGCAACCACCACATCGAGCGGGGTCCATGGGCTCACACGCAGGACATGCTACTGCGGTTCCTGGATTCGCTCGGGATTCCACGCCCCGATCCCCTGGAGTGGCGTATCACGTTCAGCGAGGCGGAGCTGGCCGACCAGGCGCGGTTCTTCGACGGCCTGCCGGACGGGCCGGTCGTCGGTCTGGTCCTGGGCTCCAACGTCGTCCGCAAGGACTGGCCGGCCGAGCGCTACGTGGAGTTGTCGGATGCCATCGCTGACCGGCACGGGGCCACGGTGCTGCTCGTCGGTGGACCGGCTGAGCGCGAAAGAGCGGCCGCCGATCTGATCGTTGCCCGCTCGAAGGCCACGCCGGTATCGACTCTCGCTGACGACGTCCGCCGGATGATGTGGACCGTCGGCGGGTGCGACGTCCTGGTCAGCCCGGACTCGGGGCCGCTCCACCTGGCACACGCGCTGGGTGTCCCTGTGGTCGGGCTGTACGGCCATACCAACCCGGCGAGAGTCGGTCCCTACTCCCGGTTCCACGACCTGGTGGTGGACGCGTACCACGACCCCGATGAAACTCCCGATCCGGCGGCGACCCGGGCCAGATCCGGTCGCATGGACAGGATTTCGGCAACGGACGTTGTGGAACGTGTAGACCGCGCGTTCGCTCACTACGTGCCGCCCGCCCGACGGCGCGCGAACCCGACGGAGGACAGGAAATGACGACGGCCCTCAGGACGATTCTCGCAGCGGTGGTCGGTCTCGGGACGCTCGCGACAGCAGCCGATCCGCTGGCCGGGCAGGAGGCCGCCTCGCCGGGACCCGACCGTCCCACGATCGCGCCACCGCAGGAGCAACCCATTCTGCGGGAGCTGGTCGCTTCCGTGTCGCCGGCCCGGATCGAGGCGGACATCAGGAGCCTCGTGTCGTTCGGCACCCGGCATACCCTGTCCGACACTCTCTCGGATACCCGGGGAATCGGGGCCGCGCGACGGTGGATCAAGGCCGAGTTCGACGAGATTTCGGCAGCGTGCGGCGGCTGCCTCGAGGTCTTCTTCCAGCGCACCCTGGTGGAAGGAGGGGATCGGATCCCGCTCCCGGTCGAAATCGTCAACGTGATCGCCATCCAGCGGGGTCTCCACGACCCGGACCGCTACGTCATCATGTCCGGGGACATCGACTCTCGCGTTTCTGACCCGCTGGATTTCACCTCGGACTCTCCGGGTGCTAACGACAACGCTTCCGGCGTGGCCGGTGTACTCGAGGCGGCGCGGCTCCTGAGCGCCCGCCAGTTCTCCGGATCGATCGTGTACGCGGCGCTCTCCGGCGAGGAGCAGGGCCTGTATGGCGGGCGACACCTCGCGGCCCTCGCGCGCGACGAAGGGTGGCGGATCGCCGGGGTGCTCAACAACGACATGATCGGCAACGTCGAGGGCATCACGGGGGTCGTGGACAACACGTCGGCGCGAGTCTTCTCCGAGGGAACGCGCGCCGTGGAGACCGAGCGCGAGGCACGGGTGCGGCGTTTCACCGGTGGCGAGGTGGACTCACCGTCGCGAAACCTCGCACGGTACGTCAAGGTGATGGGCGACCGGTACATCCCCAACCTGGATGTCATGATGATCTACCGGCTGGACCGGTTCGGGCGCGGCGGTCACCACCGGCCGTTCAACGACGCGGGCTTCGCCGGAGTCCGCATCATGGAGACGAACGAGAACTACAACCGGCAGCACCAGGACCTCAGGATCGAGGATGGAATCGAGTATGGGGATGTGATCGGCGGAGTAGACTTCGACTACGCCGCCAAACTGACCGCTCTCAACGTAACGGTCCTCGCCTCCAGTGCCTCGGCGCCCCCCGCTCCATCGGGAGTGCGAATCGCCGGGGCCGTGTCCCCCAGCACGACTCTCTCCTGGAATCCCGTGGATCGAGCGGTCGCACCAGATCTTGCGGGATACCGCA
>JAMJQV010000276.1 GCA_023554435.1 Gemmatimonadota bacterium
ACACCCCTCGAACCTCTCCACCAAGGCCAACCTCGCCGAAGAAGCTGGTGCCGGCAGGAAACGGACGATCCGCACCAGCTGACAGCAATGCCGCGACCACCGCGAGATCGGCAGCCGGATCAGACATGCGGAGCCCTCCCACCACGTTCAGGAACACGTCCTGCTCACCCAGTGCCACGCCAGCCTTCCGCTCGAGCACGGCCAACAGGATCGCCAACCGCCGCGACGGAAAACCGGTGCAAACGCGCTGAGGAGCGGCAAACCTCGCCCGGGCGACCAGCGCCTGGACTTCTGCCAGGATCGGGCGACTGCCGTGCACGGGAACCGCGACCGCCGCACCGCTCTGCTCGGTCCCGTCGGGAGTGAGAAACAGAGCCGACGGATCCGGCACCGGCACGAGCCCGCCAGCGTCCATCCGGAAAGCCGCCATCTCGTCCACGCTGCCGAACCGGTTCTTCGAACCCCGGAGGATCCTGTGATCGCCCGATCGCTGACCCTCGAAATGCAGCACCACATCGACCAGGTGCTCCAGCGTGCGCGGACCGGCCAGGGCTCCTCCCTTGGTCACGTGCCCAACGAGGAAGCAGGCCGCTCCCATCTCTTTGACCTCACGCTGCAGCGCCGACGCCACCTCACGCACCTGCGCCACTCCGCCCGGGACCGACGACATGTTTCTGGAACTGACGGTCTGGATTGAATCGATACACACGACGGCCGGCCGGATGTCCCGCAGAGCTTCCAGAACCTCTTCGAGCTCGTTGGAAGCGAGGAAGGCCACGTCCGTCGCGGTTCCAAGCCGCGCTCCCCGCATCGCGACCTGCTCCGGCGACTCCTCGCCCGACACGTAGAGAACCCCGTGTCCGCGGTCACGCAGAAGACCGGCGACCTGCAGCAGCAAGGTGGACTTGCCGATGCCCGGAGTCCCGCCGAGGAGCACGACCGAACCCGGCACGAGGCCACCGCCCAGCACTCGGTCGACCTCGCCGAAACCCGTGACCATCCGCCCGGGTGGCGACTCGCCGGAGTCACCGAGCGGCCGAACCCGGCTTGCCCGGTTTGCCTGGCCGGCAACCCGGGGCACGGACTTGAGCCGGCTCTCGTCCAGGGAGTTCCATTCGCCGCAGGTCGGGCAGCGCCCCTCCCAGCGTGGCGTCTCAGCCCCGCAATCGCGGCATACGAAGACGGTCTTGACGCGGCTCATGACATCCCCGGACTCTCGTGGTCGTCGTTCTCTGCGCGTACCAACGGAAGAGTTGACCTCAACAACGCGTCAACTGCACCGCTCAGTGTGCGTCGGATCCGCGGGACGCCGATTCGAAGAGGGTGTAGTTCTTGTGGAAGTACAGCCCGAGGCTACCGGTGGGCCCGTTGCGCTGCTTGCCGATGATCAACTCGGTCTTCCCCTCGATCGACTCTCCAGAATCGTCAATGAGGTCATCGGGTCGGCGATAGACCTCTTCCCGGTAGACGAACAGTACGAGGTCGGCATCCTGCTCGATCGCTCCAGACTCCCGGAGATCGGCCAGGACGGGGCGTTTGTCGGTCCGCTGCTCGGGCGCCCGGGAAAGCTGTGAGAGCGCCACCACCGGCACGTTGAGTTCCTTCGCCACCGCCTTGATCGACCTGGAGATCGCGCTGATCTCCTGCTGCCGGTTGTCCGCGTTGCTCGGTCCGCTCATGAGCTGCAGATAGTCCACGATGATGAGGCCGAGGTCGACTTCGGAGGCAAGCCGGCGCGCCTTGGCACGAAGCTCGAGCGCCGTGATAGCCGGCGTGTCATCGATCCAGATCGGAGCCGTGTTCAGATGACCCGCCGCCGTCGCGAGCCTGGCATACTCGTCGTCCTGCAGACGGCCGCGCCTCAAACGACCCGCATCAACCCGGCCCTCCGAGCACAGGAGCCTCTGAACCAGGGACTCCTTCGACATCTCGAGGGAAAACACGGCCACCGGAACTTCTTTGTCGATGGCCGCATGCTGCGCGAAATTCATGGCCAGGGCCGTCTTTCCCATCGATGGCCGACCGGCCACGATGACCAGGTCTCCCTTCTGGAACCCTGCGGTCATGTTGTCCAGGTCCGGAAACCCGCTGGCCACACCGGTCACGGATCCGGGACTGCTCTGAAGTTCCTCGATCCGCTCGAACGTGGGCCACAGGATCTCCTTGATCCACACGAAACCCTGTCGCTGGGTCGTCTGGGCGATCTGGAAGATCTTCTGCTCGGCCCGATCCAGGGTGTCGTCGACTTCTCCGGCCGGGGCGTCGTACGCCTCTCGGACGATATCGGTAGCGGACTCGATCAACTGCCTGAGGACCGACTTGTCTCTCAATATCCTGCAGTGGTACTCGATGTTGGCCGCTGTCGGGACCGCGTCCACGAGGCGCGCCAGGTACGTCATCCCGCCTGCCCCGTCGAGTTCGCCGGCCGACTTCAACTCGTCCGATAGAGTGACCACGTCGATCACTTCACCCCGCGAGTAGAGTCGCACCATGGCCCTGAAGACCCTGCGATTCGACTCCCGGTAGAACGAGCTGTCACCGACCATCTCGATGGCCTGCGCCACCGCGTCGCCATCAATCAGCATGGCCGACAGGACCGAAATCTCGGCCTCCTCCGACCACGGAATCTGCCGGCCCGCGACCCCGGTATCGACGGGAATCACCGAGGGCTCAGCCATCGCGACCTCCAAGGATCAGTTGGTCCTGTGCTCCTGCGTCGTCGTCCATCCCTGACTCCGGCGCCGCCTCGACCGCTCCCATGCGAGCGGTCGGCTGGCCCTGTTCTCCGTCCACGATGCGGCGGACCAGCTGCAGGTCCCGCCAGGTCGGCCGGGTCCAGCCGGGATTCCGCAGCAGAGCCGCGGGGTGGTACGTCACGACGAGAGGATATCCCTGGTAGAGGTGCGTACGGCCCCGCAGGTGTCGAAGAGAGTCCCGGCATCCCAGCAGCGTCTGCGCAGCAAAAGTCCCGAAGGCTACGATGACCGTCGGACTCACGAGTTCGAGCTGCCTGAGCATGAAGGGGGAGCACGCCTCGATTTCATCCGGTAGCGGGTTTCGGTTTCCCGGCGGCCGGCACTTGAGAACGTTGCAGATGAACACGTCTGCCCGAGGGAAGCCAGCACTGAGGAGCAGACGATCCAGCAGCTTCCCCGCCCTGCCGACAAAGGGGAGGCCTGTCCGGTCCTCGTTGGCGCCCGGCGCCTCTCCCACGCACAACACGCTCGCGTCAGCGGCTCCGTCGGAGAAGACGACCTTGGTGCGCGTCGAATGAAGTCCGCACCGGGTGCAGGCCTCCGCGACCGCCCGCAGGCCCTCCATGTCCTGGATGGCCAGAATCTCCTCGCGCGTCCCCGACCGGGCCAGTCGCTCCGCGTCCGTGCCGAGACCGGTCGTGTCCGGAGCGCCGAGACCTGCCCTCTGCATTTTCTCCAGGGTCTCTCGTCTTCCCCCGGAAGGCAGGAACATCTCGGGTTCGCCCAGGTTCTCCCGTCCCTCGAGGTAGCTTCGGAGCGAATCCCGCGTCCCGGTCATGAGACCCGCTTCTCGAGGTACTCGAGGAGCCTCTCGGCCACGTCCACCTTGGACATCAGCGGCAACTCCTCCACTACCCCCTGCGCGTCCAGCAGAGTGACCTGGTTCGTCAACGCATCGACGCCCCTGTCCGGACGCCCGGCCTCATTGACGGCCACCAAATCGAGGCCCTTGTCCTCCAGCTTCTTGCGGGCGTTGCCAATCGGGTCTTCCGTCTCGAGCGCGAAACCAAGCGTGAAGACTCCGCCCTTCTCTCGCTGCTCGCGGGTCGACACGAGCAGATCGGGTCCGGCTTCAAAACGAACCTCCAGGACGTCCTGGTCTCCTCTCTTGATCTTCTTCTCCGAGGGACTCGGGACCAGGAAATCGGAAACGGCAGCGGCCATTACCAGGACCGAGGCGCCCTCCAGTTCCCGGTCGAGCGCCTCAGCCATCTCTATGCTCGTCTCCACCCGCACGACACGTGGGCCGTGCGGTGGCTCGAGCGCCATCGGACCTGCAATCAACACTACGTCCGCTCCCCTCAGCCAGGCCGCCGAGGCCATAGCCAGTCCCATCCGCCCCGAAGACCGATTGCCGAGGAAACGCACGGGGTCAACCGGAGCGAGGGTCGGACCCGCAGTGACCACGACCTTGCGCCCGGCGAGCGGCGACCCCTGACGAAGCACGCGAGCCGCAGCAAGGAAGATGCTGTCGGGCTCCGACATACGGCCCGGCCCCTCTTCGCCCTCGGCCAACTCTCCGTCTTCGGGCCCGACGACGTGCACCCCGCGGGCCACGAGCGCCTCCACGTTGTGCCGCGTTGCGGGATGATCCCACATCCGGAGGTTCATCGCCGGGCAGACCATCACCGGGCAGGCAACCGCCAGCAGCGTCGACGTCGCCATATCATCCGCGATACCGTTCGCCATCTTGGCCATGATGTTGGCTGTCGCGGGGGCGACGATCGCCAGATCCGCCGCTCGCCCGAGCTCGACATGCGCAAGCGGCTCGGTCCACAGATCCGTCAAGACGGGACGTCCACTCAAGGCCTGAAATGTCGTGACCCCCACCATCTTCTCGGCGGAGGCCGTCATCACGACGTCAACCCGGGCTCCGGATCGGCGCAGGCGCCGAACCAGGATCGCGCTCTTGTATGCAGCGATCCCACCTGAGACCACCAGCAGAACACGACGCCCGTCCAGCATCGGCACTACTCCACCGCGGCGGTACGCTTGCGAACCAGACGATACTCCAGCTGGCCGGACGAGATGGCCGCGAGGGCCATGGTGGTGAGCTTGTCCGCACCGTACGGGGAGCGCTCCAGGGGCAGAGCGTTCAACTCGCGGGCGTACTTGGCCGACACCAGAACGCCCAGGTACTTGTCCGACGCCGCCGGTACCAGATCATCAGGGGTAAAAACCTTCATTCGCATCTCGCTTCCTGTGGTTGGGATGCGTCGAGCATCCCATTCAATGACTCGCCGAGCTCCCGGATCAACTCTCGCACCCCGGGGCTCAGCCGCTTAACACCGTGGCGTTCGGCCGAGACGATCGCCTCAACCGTTCGCAGCGTCTCTGCAAGATCGTCGTTCACTACCACGTAGTCGAAGCGCTCGACCTCCGAGAGCTCCGACAGCGCGGTTCTCATGCGCCGGCGAAACGTCTGCCCGTCTTCGCTGCCGCGCCCGCGCAACCGCTCCACCAGGCGATCGTAGTCCGGCGGCAGAAGAAACACGGTCAGCGCGTCAGGCTGAATGGATCTGACCTGCCTGGCACCCTGCACATCGATGTCGAGCAGAAGATGCGCTCCGTCGTCCCACGCCATCTGCAAATTCGAA
>JAMJQV010000277.1 GCA_023554435.1 Gemmatimonadota bacterium
GCATCCCACAGCTCCGTGCCGTCAGGAAACAGCCCGTACACCATGATCGTCTTGGGGCCCGCCTCGAGGTCCATGGCCACGATCACCCGGTCGATGACGAAACCGTCCTTCTCGAGCGTCCGGCTGAAGATGTACGGCTTCACCCGGAGCCGCTGATGCTCGCCCGCCCCCACCGCCGGATGATCGTGACGGAAGCGGCCCAGCTTCTGCCAGTGCTCCAGGAACTCGGCCATGTAGGCCGGGCCCTCCATGGCCTGCCAGGACATGGAGGAACGGAGGTTCGCGTCGCCCCGCGCGCCCGCCACGACCAGGGGCCGCGCCACCTCGTCACCGTAGTAGATCTGGGCGCCGCCGGGCGCCAGCAGTAGGCGCGTCCCGGCCAGGAAGGGGTACTTCCGCGCCGCGTCCCAGGGAGTGTCGTCGTCGTGTGAGCTGCTGTAGTTGATGATCGAGACGCCCTGAAGCTCCCCGTCGCGGAGCGCGCGCGAGTACCGGGTGAAGAGCTGGTCCAGCGATTCGTCGGTCCGGTTGGAGAAGTCGAAGTTGATCAGCCCGTCGTATCCGTAGTCGAAGAAGTCCACCACGTCCCCGCCCCCGAAATCGAACAGGCGTCCGTTGGTCATGCTGTAGTTGTAGACCTCGCCCATCATGTAGAACGGGAGGTCGTCGAGGACGCGGTCCGGGTTGGCGGCCCTCCAATCCGCAAAGGCCCGTTCGGCCTCTTCCTTCAGTTCGGGCCCCACCCACTCCTCGAAGTGCTTGGCCGTGTCCACCCGGTACCCGTCGAACCCGTACTCGCGCACCCAGTCCGTGAGCCACTTGATGAGGTAGAACCGGGGAGCGCGCGGATGGCCAGTTCGGTCGAAGAAAGCATCCAGCTCGGCCAGCTCCCGCTCCAGCCGACCCTCCCGCTTCCATTTCTCGAGCAACTGCGGGGGAAGCTCGACTTCCTCGTCGCTGTCGGTCAGGATGTCGGGGAGGTTCTCGACCAGCGTGCAACTGACGGTGGTTTCGTAGTCTTCGAACTCGCACCTGGGAGAGGTCCGGACCCAGTCCGAGGGCCACACCGGGTCCTCCGCCATCACGGGGCCCGTGTGGTTGATGATGGCATCCATCAGCACCCGGATGCCGCGCGCGTGGGCCGCATCGACCACGGCCCGCAGGTCCTCAGGGGTCCCAAGAGCCGGATCGACGGCGGTCCAGTCCTGGATCCAGTAGCCGTGATACGCGTAGGTCCGGCCCGTGCCTTCGTCCGTCGCACCCCGGTTCTGCTCCTGGAACGGAGTCATCCACAGGACGTCCACCCCGAGGTCCTCGAAGTAGCCCTCCTCGATCTTCTGGAGGACGCCGGCCAGGTCTCCACCCTGGAACGTGCGGAGCTTTCCTCCCTCCCGCGTTCGACCGAGCGCGAGGTCATTGCTCGGATCGCCGTTCAGGAAACGATCGGTGAGGAGAAAGTAGATCGTGGCCTGGTTCCAGTAGATCGCCGGATCCGACGTGACGATCGCGCGCACGTCCGGTGCGGGCGCCACGGACTCCGGTGTCTTCGCGCTACAGGCCGATAGCAGACCGAGGCCGAGGAACGCCCCGGCACGGATGAGGTTCTTCATGTCGAAACCGCTCTCCCATCTCACCGGACCGCGGCCGCCACGTCGTCCTGGTCGTCCACGCGGAGCGTCAGGGCCGCCGCGAGCACCAGCGAAACGCCCCCGATGAGGAGGGCGTAGATGGCCTCGCCCCCGAAGAAGCGTCCGACGAAGAAGCCCAGGATGGCGGCAGCCACGATCTGGGGAATCACGATGAAGAAATTGAACACGCCCATGTAGTAGCCCATCTTCGACGGCGGCAGGGACCCGGTGAGGATCGCGTACGGCATCGAGAGGATGCTCGCCCAGGCGATCCCGACGCCCACCATGGAGGCCAGCAGGAGCCGGGGATC
Source organism: Gemmatimonadota bacterium (assembly GCA_023554435.1). Lineage (GTDB taxonomy): Bacteria > Gemmatimonadota > Gemmatimonadetes > Palauibacterales > Palauibacteraceae > Benthicola. The sequence continues at coordinate 1,940 of JAMJQV010000277.1, forward strand.
CGAGATGACGAACACCGAGAGTAGCCCCACCGCACCACACACCAGGCAGATCGCGTGGGCGATCTTCCGGCTGGTCCGCTTCGCCAGCACTGGAATGGCGAACGCCACCAGGGCGGCCACGCCGTTGTACGCGGCGAAGGAGACCCCGACCCAGTTGGCTCCCTCGTTGTAGAGCGCCGATGTGGTGTCCGTCGTGCCGTAGATGTAGCTGGTGACCGCCGCGGTCGTGTAGATCCACATGGCGAACAGGGCGAACCACGAGAAGAACTGCACCCAGGCCAGCTGCTTCATGGTGTGGGGCATGTCCTGGAAGTCGTTCAGGATGGTCACGAAGCCGTTGTCATACCGACCGCGCTTCTGCAGCAGGCCCGAGATGATCAGCAGGACTCCCACCACCGCCATGCCGGCGGACAGGATCATCACCTGGTACAGCTCGGCGCCGGCCAGCCAGGCGGAGAACAGGTCGCCCACGATGAACAGGACCGCGCCGACGCGCACCTGGCGCGCGCCGTTGGCCGCGTACTCGTCGGCCGTGCGCTCGGCCTTGGCGAAGCCCTCTCTCTCCTGGTTTTCCTCGAAGCTCGCCATCTCCTCGGGCGAGTACTCCTTCGACCGGATCACTGTCCACAGGACCGCGACGAAGAACACGGCGGCGCCTAGGTAGAAGGACCACCGGACCGAGTCCGGTATCACGCCCTCCGGCGCCTCGTTGCTGACCCCGAACTGGTTGGTGAGGAGCCATGGCAGAATGGACGCGATCACGGCTCCCGTCCCGATGAAGAAACTCTGCATCGCGAAGCCGGTGGTGCGCTGCTCCGAGGGCAGATTGTCGCCCACGAAGGCGCGGAACGGTTCCATCGAAATGTTGATGGACGCGTCCATGATCCACAGCATCCCCGCGGCCACCCACAGGGTCGGCGAGTTGGGCATGATCACCAGGGCCAGGGACGCCAGGATGGCTCCGACCAGGAAGTAGGGGCGGCGGCGGCCCAACCGGTTCCAGGTCCGATCGCTCAGGTACCCGACGATCGGCTGGACGAGGAGCCCTGTCACCGGGGCGGCAATCCACAGAATCGGGATGTTCTCGACGCTGGCGCCCAGCGTCTCGAAGATCCGGCTCACGTTCGCGTTCTGTAGCGCGAACCCGAACTGGATGCCCAGGAACCCGAAGCTCATGTTCCAGATGTCCCAGAACGACAGCCTCGGCTTGGGCCGGAGTTCCGTGGGAGCCGGTGTAGCGCTTGATTCCATGGGGCCTGGTCCTCGCTATTGGATTGTCGGTGCGTCAGTCAGTCGTGTCGTTCCCGGAGCTTCGTGCACGCGCCAATCGCCGCGCCAGCGCGTCAACCTCGGGGTCGGCCAGCGCCTCGTCGAGCAGCCGACTCATGGGGCGCTGCCAGTTGGGGCGTTCGGACGACCGCGTCCCGGGCAGGTTCACGCCCTCTTCTTCGAGCCACAGATCCTCGAGCCACGGGATGACCAGCGGGCTGTCGGACCGCCCGAGCCAGTCGAGCAACGCAGCCAGGTAGCCCCGCGGGTCGTCCACGTTCGCTCCCAGCCGGTCCGCGAGCCTGCGGGTCGCCCGGGTGCGTTCGCTCTCGACCGCCGGAACGGCCTTCGGATCCAGCAGACCGCAGCGCACTCTCTCGCCGATATCCACACCCTTCAACCAGCCCGCCAGCGTGGGGGTGTCATGGGTACCGATCAGCGCCATGTCCTCGCTCGTGGCCGGAGACATGGACGGATCCTCCGAGGCCGTGAACTGCGCCAGGTACATTCCCCAGATCCGGTGCCGCGGGAGCGCGTCGCCGATCTCGGGCGGGACGGTCCCGAGGTTCTCGCCCACCACTTCGCACTGGTTCCGATGCGACTCTAGGGTGAGGATCGCGAACAGCTCGTCAGCCGGATACGAAACGTACGTGCCCTGGTCCTTTCCGAAGCCGTGCGGAATCCAGTACAGCCGGGTCCAGGCCATGATGTGGTCCACCCGGAGCACGCCCGAGACCGCCGCCTGGTGCGCGATGGACGCCGCCAGGTATTGGTGACCCTCGCGCCGCGATGCCTCGGGTAGGACCGGGTGGAAGCCCCAGTCCTGGCCGCTCGGAAAACCGCCATCGGGCGGGGCGCCTACCGACATCCCACCACCGAACAGCGACTGCCGGGACCACGGATCGTACCCGTCCGGGTGCACGCCGACGGCGAGGTCCAGGCCGAGGCGAAGTCCATCTCTCTCGAGGTCCGTCCGAAGCTCGCCCAGCTGTCGACGGGCCAGCGTCTGCGCGACCAGGTGGAAGCGCTCTTCTTCCGGATCGATGTGCTCCGCCGTCAGCCCTCCGGCCCGCGCTGTCGCCGGCCACGACCGCCAGTCCCGACCCAGGCGCGCCTGCGCACCGCGGAAACGGGCGTACCGGGCCAACTCGTCGTCCAGCGTGCTTGCATCGGGAGCCGGGAGTCCTGCCAGCGCAGCCCGGACTTCGGCGTCCGCCGGTCTCACATCCAGGGTGGTCGGCGCGGGCGCGGGACGGTGTGCGTCGCCCAAATCCAGGATCAATTCGGACCAGAACAGCCGGCTCACCGAAGAGTACGGGCTGGGCTCCACCGGCTCGGAATTGAAGGTCGGCAGCAACGGAAGGACCATCACCAGGTCGCCGCCCCGCTCGCCGACCCACCGGCACACGGTCTCCAGGTCCCGTACGTCGCCGAACGCCCGGCTGCGAGACGATCGGAAGGCCGTCAACTGGCCGCCCACGCCCCAGCTCCGGTGCGATCCGGGCCTCCGCCAGGCCTGCTCCGGCGCTGAGATGACCGCGGACGCCAGGATGGCTCCCGATGCCTCGATCGTCAGGCGGTGGTAGCCGAACGGGAGGGGCGTCGACGACCGCAGCAGGACCTTTCCTTCCGCGCCGCGACGAATCTCCAGCGGAAACGTAACGCCGTCCTCGAGCAGAAGTTCGGCGTGGACGGGCCCCTGCGAAGGGATGGAGACGTCAGGCAGTGCCCCGTCCCAGGCCACGAGAACCGGGGGAATGACTTCGGCCCGCTCTCCCGCTTCGAACGCGCGCAGGGCGGCCGCCGCATCGCTCGGGCGGGATACCGGGGCGCCCAGCGAGGCGCACACCGTCACCAGCGTCTCCGGAGCCACCGTCACCGGCTGGCCGAGGCCGTCGGTGTACTCCGTGTAGACGCCCATGGCCCGGGCGAGAGATCTCAGAGCCTCGAGTTCATCCATGCGAGATTATAGGTCAAAGCCGCCGTTTATTGCGACTCTCCATGAAGTGGTTCAGCCCGGCCGCCGATTGGCGGCCGGGCTGAGGGTTCGAGTGAACGGTCCGGCACTCGCGAGTCGCGATCAGTAGCCGGGGTTCTGCGTCAGGTTCGGGTTCGCCAGCAGCTCGGAAGCCGGCAGCGGATACAGGTTACGGAAA
>JAMJQV010000278.1 GCA_023554435.1 Gemmatimonadota bacterium
TGGCGAGAAGAACCTATCGAATCCTGATTCTGTTGCTGGTGTCGATCAGCACGGGCGAAGCGCGGTCACGGACGCCAGTACTCGCTCGCCGCTACAGGGTATGACAGGATCGGGTTGCTGCCGCGATCGGCGCCGGCGGTGACCTCCGTCTGCCACCTGAGATCCTGAGGAGCATAGGCCTCGAGAGTCTCCCGGACGGCGTCGAATCCGGCGGCCATCTCGTTCCCCTCCTGCGCGCCCACGCTGACGTACAGAAATGTCTCTTCGGGTGAAGGTTGCTGCAGCGCACGCTCGAGCATCGGGATGATTGCCTCGCCGCCTACCCAGACCGATGGGCTGAAGACGAAGTAGGCATCGAACAAGACCGGACGCTCGGTAAAGGCAAAGAGAGCGAAGAAGCCCCCAAGGGAGTGCCCGGCCAGCAGGCGAACGGAGTCCGTTCGAAAAACCTCGCCGGCCGCCGCCGCGACGACGATCAACGCCGCAACGAGAAGAACGGTCTTCACTCTCGTCATTCAAGGCCATCCAGGTGGTCTTCGAAGACCTGCGCGACCCGCTGCACGATCCTCGCGGCCGGACCCGAGATGTTCACGACGCCCGCTACCACCAGATCGTGTTCGGGCACGAGCAGCAACAACGTCGCCCCTCCCACTGACCCACCTGCATGGGCGTACGTGCGATCTCCATCGTCCTGTTCGCCGCTGCTCCAACCGATGCCGTAGCCCGTCGACTCACCATTCCGGAGCGTCTGTGGCGCCTGGAGCTCGGTGAGAGTCTCGGCCTCTAGAAACCCAGGCCCCAGGTGCTGCTGACCGAACCGCACCAGGTCCTCCGGCGTGGAAAGGAATCCACCGCCGGCCCACTTGTAGCTGTTGTCCACGTACGGTGCATTGATGACGGCACCGTCTCCACGCTTCTCGTAGAACGAAGTCCGGAAGGTGACGATCGAATCGGTGTGATCGGCCACGGTATGTCGGAGGCCGAGCGGCTCGAATACCTCGTCGCGCATGAAGGTCAGGAAGTCCTCACCGGATGCACCCTCCATCACAGCGCTCAGCAGGTTCCAGCCGTAGCTGGAGTACGAGAACTCGGTGCCGGGTTCGAACAGCAGCGAGTCGTCGGCGAAGATCTCGAGTCCTGATTCCACCGTCGGGTATCGTCGGGCCGACATCATTTCCGCGCCGCGGTAGTGCCGGATACCTGCCGTGTGTCCGCCGAGCTGCCGGGTCGTGATGGGCCACCGCTTCTCCGGGAAGTCGGGCACGTAGGTCTGGACCGGGGCGTCGAGATCGATCTGGCCGCGCTCGACGAGCAGGCCCAGTCCGGCGGCGGTGATCGGCTTGGAAACACTTCCGACTCGAAACCTGGTGAGGGTTGTAACAGGCACCCCCAGTTCGACGTCGGCCCATCCGAAGCCCTCGGCCCATACGATCTGACCGCCAATGCCCACCGCCACCGAGGCACCTGGGATTCCCGCTTCTTCCATGATCTCGACGATCAGTGCGCGCGAATCCTGGATAGCCTCGATGTAGTCGTCGCCCGCGTGAACTTCGGCGAGTCGCAGCGTCTGCGCGTGAACTGCGACAGGCAGGAATCCGGACACGAGGAAGAGGAGGGAGAGGATGGCAGCTCGCAGGGCGGGCCTGCGCACGCGCTCACAATTGTCGGGTCTCATGAAGCCTCGCAGGACGATCGGGAATCGATGTCGAGATTGGAGCAACAAGAATCACCGTTGGAAGGAACTGCTGCAAGGATCAGGGCAGGCGTTACCTTTTCTCCGGTGCGATGTGAATCTGCGGGGAGCACCCATGGCATACAGCGCTTTCGAAGAGAGGGGCACCGAACCTCGAGATTCGGAACTGGCCGGGGTTCTAACTGAGCCAACAGGACGGGGGAACCAGTGATCAGCAGCCTGACCGCCTTGTTCATCATCTTCGCCGCCGTGATCGGCAGCGCGTCGATGGTGGCCATATTCGCCTACTTCCTCCACCGCATCCGCCAGATCGAAGCCGGAACCGGGGGCGACGCGGGCTCCCATCAATTGTCGGGCGATGTGAGACAGATGCGCGAGGAACTCGTGGCGGTCCAGGAAGAGATGTCCGCGCTCACCGAGCGACTCGACTTCACCGAGAAGCTCCTCATGCGCGGCGACGATTCGACTGACAGGGCTGAGTAGAGGTGAAATGATGCGTACCGTAATTCGTTGGCTGACACCGTGCTTCGCCGTCGTGATCCTGGCCTCTGGCGGCCTGGCCCAGGAGCCCGAGCCGGCTACCGGCGTGGAGCTTACCTACGCCGTGGGCGCCGACCTCTCGTTCCTGAAGGCGGCCGAAGACCGTGGCGTCGAGTTCAAGGACAACGGGGTGGTCCGCCCCGGGTTGGATATCTTCAGGGACCACGGATACGACTGGATCCGCCTGCGAGTGTTCCACACGCCGACCGAACTGCCCAACGACCTGGAGTACACGATTGCCCTGGCCCAGGAGGCCAAGGCGCGCGGCTTCAAGTTCCTGCTGGACTACCACTATGCCGACGGCTGGGCCGACCCGGGCAAACAGCCGACGCCGGCCGCCTGGGACACCACGGACATCGCCGTACTGGTCGACTCCGTGTACGCCTGGACCCGATACACCATCCAGGCCTTTCGAGAGGCCGGGGTAATGCCCGAGATGGTTCAGATCGGGAACGAAGTTCGAAACGGGATGATGTGGCCGCTGGGCCGGTTGCCGGAGAACTGGGACAACTTCGCCCGCCTGTTCAAGGCGGGTGTCGACGGAATCGATGCCGGTCGGGGTCAGGCCGCACGCCCGCTGATCATGCTTCACTACGACAACGGGGCGGATACGGACGGGGCCAAGGCATTCTTCGACCGGTTCAACGACTACCACATTCCCTACGACATCATCGGCTACTCGTACTACCCGTGGTGGCATGGCACCCTGGTGCAGCTTCGCGACAATCTGCTGACGACGCTGGACAACTACCCGGACAAGGACGTGATCCTGGTCGAAGCCGGCTACCGGCCCCGGGTGTACGAGAGCGGTGAATTCGCGGGGCTGGCGCCCTAGCCGGAAGACGCTCCTGGAGGCCCGCGAAAGGCGTTCCTGGAGGCGGTGAACGAGACGCTGCTGGCGATCTCCGACAGGAGGATCAAGGGCATATTCTGGTGGGAGCCGGCCAGCGGCTGCGACCGCGACTACTTCGACGCCGACTGCAACGCGCGGCCCGTGATCACGGTGTTCGACAAGTACAAACGGAATTGACGATAGAGTGGACGAAATGCAGCCGTACGTAGCCTTTCTCCGGGGGATCAACGTCGGCGGACACCGGGTCACGATGGACCAGCTGCGTGGGCTGTTCGAGGACATGGGCTTCTCGAACGTCTCCACGTTCATTGCCAGTGGAAACGTGGTCTTTTCGGCGAGTTCCGAAGATGTCGGTTCTCTGGCCGCCAGGATCGAACAGTGCCTGGCCGACCAACTCGGCTACGATGTGGCGACTCTTATCAGGTCCCCCGCTGAACTCGAAGCCATTGCAGCCTTTGGGGCCGCCGATGCCGGGACGGACGAGCCGTCCACTACTTCGCTCTACGTAGTTCTCCTGCAGACCCCGGCCTCGGACGATCTGCGTTCGAGACTCTCGGGTCTGAGATCAGAGATGGACGAGTTCCGGTTCTCGGGACGCGAGATCTACTGGCTGCTCCAGGGCAAGATCTCCGAATCGCGCCTCTTCGGCCGGGTGTTCGAGAAGGCGATCCGGGGAGTACCGAACACGACGCGAAACATCACGACGATTCGCCGGCTGGTGGCGAAACTGGGAACGGGGCAGGCAAGGGCATGATCGAGCAGCCAACACTCGCGACGGAGCGACTCATACTCCGACCCTTCACGCTGGCGGATGCCGACGATGTTCAGCGCCTGGCCGGAGCCGAGGAGATCGCGGATACGACGTTGAACATCCCGCACCCCTATGCGGATGGGCTCGCCGAAGCCTGGATCGAGTCGCACGCCCATGCGTTCCGGAACAGGGAGAGACTGGCCCTGGCGGTCACCGATTCGAGCGTTCTCGTCGGAGCGATCAGCCTTCGACTAGATTTCGAACACGCGCGCGCCGAGCTGGGCTACTGGATCGGCCTTCCGTTCTGGGGGCGCGGGTACGCCACT
>JAMJQV010000279.1 GCA_023554435.1 Gemmatimonadota bacterium
GTAACCGTGGGCAAGCCGATCTCGGCCGACACCTGGGCCAGAATTTTGAGTCCCTCCACCCCGAGCCCCTGAAAGCTGTACGGACTGGTGCGCGGTTTGAAGGCGCCGCCTCGTAGCAGACGGCCCCCCGCCGCCGCCACGGCTCGGGCTGCGCTCAGTGTCTGCTCGTACGACTCCACGGCGCATGGTCCGGCGATCACGACCGGATGGGCTCCGCCGATGGGAACTCCGGCGACCACCACTTCTTTGGTGGTCGCGGGGTCCTCGTACTCCAGCCAGTTGGACCGGGCTATGGTCAGATCAGATACAACGCCGCTCATACCAGGCTTCAGTTTCCAGTTTCAGTGGACCGCACGTAGTCTGGAAACATACACCGGGAAGATCCGTTGTTCTAGGACGCGGCCTTTTGGATCGCTTCCGCGATCTGCCCGCTCAGAGCAGCAACGGTTCGGCTCTGGGCCCGGACCGACTCCCGGATCGAGGACGGTTCCGCATCTTCCTCGGCCGTGAAACCGTCCGAAGTGATGACCTCCCCCTCGGCATCCCTCAACTCCCAGCGAACCACGAGGTGCGCTGCTCCCTGCTGATCACGTTCGAACCGAACAACGTCGACCATTACCGCGTAGTCGGGCTTTTCCGTAGCATACCACGGGTGGAGAATTACGTCGTCCGTGCCGAGCATGACCCCGAGATTGACGCCAAGCGTGTAGTGGAACGCCTCCTCCAGGGGCTCGCCCCACCGCTCCGTCTCCATATACTTGAGCTCGTTGCTGGCCAGGCGCGTCACCATCCGGCTGCGCTTCAGATAGCTGGGGAACGAAACGGGCCGAACCCCTACCCGAAGGTGGATGGCAGATCCCGCTCCCCCTTCCGCGGGCAAGCCCCCTGCTTCGAGCAAGCCCGGTTCGTCCATCAGGCTCGACAGCACATAGTAGCGGGTCGGGTCCTCCTTCGGATTCAGCGAACAGGCGGCCAGGAGCGCGGACGAGGCGACCAGCGCTGCCACCGCGACACGGGACCCGCGTTTCGGATTCATCAGTTACCCTCCACGTCCTTGCCGCGCAGCAATGCGCTCGGGTTCTGCTGCAGGTAGTCGGCCAGCTCCGCCATCGCTGCGGCCGCAATGCTGATCTCGTACAGCGACTTCTCGAGGTTCGTCAGCAGCGGCGAGCCGGGTTCGACGACCGCCCGCAGATTGGCTAGCATCGCGTCCAGCTCCTCCGCGGCAGCTTCTACTTCCGCCGAGCTCGCGTCGATCCTTGGCCTGAGCATCACCATCGTGGTATCCGCAGCAGCGGCCAGAGTCTGGATCGACCGCATGGTCTCGCGGACTTCCGCGAGTGTGCCGGGAATGTCTGCCAGCGCCTCACGGGTTTCGGTGCTGGATGCGAGGCTCCCGATGTCGCTCGCCGCCTCCGTGATCGCCGCGACCAGTCCCTCGATATCCAGGTTCGTGAGCTTGGACATCAGGTTCTGGACATCGCGCTCCAACCACTCGAGACCCGTCTCTTTCGTCGGGATCTCAAAGGCCTCTACGTTCGGGTCGTTCACGACGTTAATGGGCGATTCCCGATCCACGCTGAGCTGAATGTACTTTCGGCCCGTAAGGATGCTCTCGACGGCCATGGTGGCCCGCAGGCCACCCTCGATCAGGAGCTGCGCGACCACCGGGTCGCCCACATCGGCTACGGAGCCTTCCTTGCGGAGCTGGTCCCGGTCGAGCTCGTAGAACACGGGAATCCTCAGGTTCTCTTCCCAGTTCTCGAACTCCTCCGCGGTGTCCAGCATGCCGTCTTCGGCGGCCCTCAGACGGACAGCGGTCACCTGCCCAATGGTGACGCCCATGAACTTCACGGGCGCTCCCGGATTCAGGCCGTTCACCGACCCCTCGAACCAGGAAATGTACTCGACGGTGTCCTTGAACAGCTTCCCGCTGCCCAGCACGATGACCGCCGCCACGACCAGGACCACACCCCCCATGATGAAGCCTCCCACCATGGCGGGACTTGCGCGTTTACTCATGCTCTTCCTCTCCCCGGCGCAGGAAAGCACGCACCGCGGGGTCCTGTGAGTGATCCCGGAGGTCGATTGGAGGCCCTATGGCCGTCGCTGTCCGGGTAACGGTATCCAGGAATATGGCTTTCGAAGCGATGGCGAAGATGCTCGCCAATTCGTGCGTCACCACGACGAAGGTCGTGCCAAGGCTCTCTCTCAACTCCAGAATCAGGTCGTCCAACAGGCGCGAGCTGATCGGATCGAGACCGGCCGATGGCTCATCGACGAACAGGATCTCCGGGTCCAGTGCCATGGCCCGGGCCAGGCCAGCCCGCTTTCTCATGCCGCCGCTGATCTCTGAAGGATAGTAGTCCTCGAACCCTCGCAGGCCGACCAGGGCCAGCTTGAGAGAGGCCACGTCCCTGATCTCGGCAGCTCCGAGTCCCGTGTATTCCTCGAGCGGGAGGGCGATGTTCTCGGCCAGGGTCATCGAGCTCCAGAGCGCTCCTCCCTGGAAGAGCACCCCAAACCTCCTCAGGTAGGACTCTCTCACCTCCCGGGACGCCGACGTGAAGCTCTCTCCGCCATAGAAGATCTCGCCGGTCGCTGGCTCGATCATTCCCAGCAGGTGTCGCATCAGGGTGCTCTTTCCGCACCCGCTGCCGCCCATGATCACGAATACTTCGCCCGGCGACACGTCGAAGCTGAGGTCGCGCATCACGACGAAATCACCGTAGGCCATGGTGAGGTTTCTCACCGAGATCTGGTCGGTCGGCGGAGCCGAGGCGGCGGTCGTCTCGGTCATCGCGTCAGATCCCGAACACGTATGAAATGACCTGCGCCACGCCGCACGCGACGATGATGGCCACGACCCCGTTTACCACGGCTCGCGTCGCCGCATCACCCACCGCGGAGGCGCTGTTCCCCGCGGCCATTCCCTGCTTGCAGCCGGCGAGCGCGACCAACAGGCCGTATATGGTCCCCTTGATCACGCCGGGGAAGAAGTGGGTCATGTTCACGGCGTTGATGGTCTGCTGGATGTACGCCCGCGGCGTCAGATCGAGGATTCCCACTCCCACCACGTATCCGCCCAGGATTCCCATCAGGTCCGCGTACACCGTGAGCAGCGGCATCATGAGGACCAGAGCGACGACGCGCGGCACGACCAGGAACTCCATGGGGGAGATGCCGGTCGTTCGGAGGGCATCGATCTCTTCGGTGACCCTCATGGTGCCGATCTGCGCGGCGTATGCCGCCCCGCTTCGCCCCGCCACGATAATGGCCGTCATGAACGCGGCCATGTCCCGCACCATTCCGACGCCCACCAGGTCCGCGACGTAGATGGCCGCTCCGAACTGCTGCAGCTGCACGGCCCCCACGAAGGCGAGGATCAATCCGAACAGGAGGCTCACCAGGGAGGCGATTCCCAGCGCATCGGCGCCGGCCTGCTGGATGAGGAGGCGCAGATCGGATTTCCTGTATCGCGCCTTGCCACGCAGGAAGGCCCCGAATGCTCGCGCCACCTCTCCCAGAAACTCGAGTTCGCCGACCGCCCCGTCGTAGATCTTCAGGCCCACACCGCCGACGCGAGCCAGCGGAGACCCCTTCGGTTCCTCGGTCCGCGTCCCGCGCTCCGGTACCGCGCGAGCCAACTCGACGAGCCGCCGCACGCCGTCGGGAAGCCCTGCGTGATCCACCGGGATGCTTCGCTCATCAGCGGCGTCCTCGACTCCCATGAGGAAGGTCAAGACACTGCTGTCCCAGCCCTCGATGCCCTGCGAATCGAACTCGATGCCCGTTGGGGCGGGAGGGCTCTCGAGGGCCGCTTCGACCGCCGTGGTACCCGGGAGGTGCGCAGAGATCTGCCAGGTACCCGCCAGCCCGACGACGAGCTGATCGCCGTCTCGTTGCAGCGAGACCTTCGCGATATCCTGTGCCTGGGCCGCGCCGGCGCCTCGCCCGGAGGACATCAGTCGCTCGCTCCGGAAGGGCTCTCGGGTGGCTCGCCGGATTCCGGCTCGTCCTTCTCGAAAGGCGCCGGAGCGGGATCGCGGTCCTTGCGGAACGGCCTCGAATCAGCCCCCGGCGGCACGATGACGGACATGTGAGCCACCGTATCTGTGACCGGCATCTCCACACGGGGAAGGTATTCCGAGAAGGTCTCTCCGTAGATCTCCCACACGGTAACCCACAGGGCAGCCACGATCGGTCCGATGATGATACCGGCGGCACCGAACGCCAGCAGGCCGCCCAGCGTGCTGAGGAGCACCAGCAGATCCGACATCTGCGTGTCCCGGCCCACGAGCCACGGACGGAGGACGTTGTCCACCATTCCGACGACCAGGGCGCAGTACAGGCCCAGCCCGAGCGCTTTCCCGCCTGCTCCGACCGCGAACAGGTAAATCACCGCCGGTACCCAGATGAGCGCGGTCCCCACACCCGGAATGATCGAAAGAATCATCATCACGACCGACCAGAACGCCCACCCCTTGATCCCCACGATCCAGAACGCCAGTCCGGCAAGACCTCCCTGCACGACTCCGATCACCAGGGTGCCTTTGATCGTCGCCCGGGCGACCGAGACGAACCTGGCCACCAGGCGGTTTTCCGCCGCCGGCTCCAGGGGGATGTAGTACAGGATTCGGGCCAGGTACTGCTTCCCGTGCAGCAGAAAGAAGAACATGGCGTAGAGCATCACGAACAGATGGAAGAAGAACGCAGCCGTACCCCGACTGGCCGCCGCGACCAGGGTCACGAGGAGCGTGCCGAGTCTTCCTGCGAACTCCGCCGCCTTGGTCGAAATCAGCTCCTGGTAGGGCTGAATCGTCTCCCAGAAAGGCAGGCGCTGCATCAACCTGTCCAGTTCGTGCGGCTGCGACATCTCCCGCTCCACCCACGGACTGACCGAGGAAGTGACCTCGATGGCCTGGGACACCACCACGCCCAGGAAGGCTGAAAGCGGGACGATCAGGACGACCACGAAGAGCGTGACGGTCAGGGCCGAAGCAGCAGCTTTCCGACCCCCGAGGCGGCGGACGAGGCGCTGGTAGGTCCCGTGCATCATCCCGCTGAATACCGCGGCCAGGAAGACCGTGATGATGAACGCGGACACCATGTGGTAGAAGACGAGAGTGATGACAAGAGCGAGACCGATGAGGAATACACCCTCCATCCTCTTCCTCTCCATCAACTCTGCCATCAACGCGCTCCGAGTGCCTGGTAGACCGAGAAGTATCTGGGCAAGGTTCCCTTTTTGGCGGGCATTCGCAATCCCGGCGATCGCTTTTCTTTCTCATGCGGCTGCCTTATCGTCCCCGACCGGCGACCGGTCCGCAGGAGACACCGGCGCCTATTCCGAGGCAGCGTGCATTCTCGAAACACGGAGGAGTCCGGCCCATGGATCTGAGCACCGGACGGCCGCGGGACACCTGGGGGTCAAAGGCCGCATTTGTTCTCGCCGCAGCGGGGAGTGCGGTCGGCCTCGGTAACATCTGGGGATTCCCCACGGTGGCGGGGCAGAATGGCGGCGCGGCCTTCCTGCTGATCTACCTGGCAGCGGTGGCGCTGATTGGCGCGCCGGTGATGCTGGCCGAACTGATCGTGGGTCGGCGAACTCAGAGGAATCCAGTCGGGGCCTTCAAGGACCTGGCGCCGGGCAGCGTGTGGGTCGTGGTGGGAGGCCTGGGCGTCTTCACCGGCATCATCATCCTCAGTTTCTACTCGGTGATCGCAGGCTGGACCCTTTCGTACATCTTCAAGACCATTACCGGCACCTTCGTGGCCGGCGTGGACACCGAGGCCATCTACAACGAGTTGGCCGGAAGCGCGGTGCCCGCCATCTCCTGGCACCTGCTGTTCATCATGATCACGATCTACGTGGTCCTCGGTGGAGTCCGCGACGGAATCGAACGGTGGACGAAGGTCCTCATGCCCGTGCTGTTCGCGCTCCTCGTGCTGCTGGCCATCCGGGCGGTCACGCTGTCCGGGGCCGAGGCCGGCCTCGCCTTCTACCTGAAGCCCGACTTCAGCAAGGTCACGGGAGCCGTGATACTCTCCGCCATCGGTCAGGCCTTCTTCAGCCTGAGCCTCGGCATGGGCGCCATGATCACCTATGGCTCGTACGTATCGAAGCGGGATGACCTGGTATCCTCGGCGGCCTGGGTGACGTTCGCCGACACGACGATCGCCATTCTTGCGGGCCTGATCATCTTCCCCACCCTGTTCCATGCGGGCCTCGAGCCCGGCGCGGGTGGACCGGGAATGGTGTTCGTCGTCCTGACGTCCCTTCTGTCGTCGATCCCGCCCGCTCCCTATGGGGGCGTGATCTTCGGCACCGGGTTCTTCATGCTGCTGGGGATCGCGGCGCTGACGTCCAGTGTGTCGCTGCTGGAGGTCGTGACGTCATGGGCGGTGGACGAGCGGGGCATGTCGCGCCGTAAGGCCGCCATCAGCCTCGGCGCCGTGGCTTTCCTGATCGGAGTCCCGAGCGCCCTGGCGAACGGCGCGGTATCCTGGCTCACCAACCTGCCCGGCATCGGCATGGACTTCCTGAGCTTCCTGTTCATGCTGTTCGGCCAGTACTCGCTGGTGATCGGCGCACTGTTGATCAGCCTGTTCGTGGGCTGGGTCTGGGGAGTGAAGGCAGCGGGCGAAGAGGTCCGGGAGAACGACGGCGAGTTCCCGCTGGGCAGGACCTGGGGATTCCTGATTCGCTTCGTCGCACCAAGCGCTATCGTGGCGATCCTGGTGAAGATGGTGGTCGACCTGGTCTGAAGGGCCGGGTCAGTCTCCCACCTTCCAGGTTCGGCCGCCGTACAGCAGGTCCGCCAGGCCCCGGCCCTCGGACTCCGGCTCGACCTGCGCCAGCACCTGCTGGTCGAACGTGGCGGCCGGGTCCCGATACAGCACGCCGAGCGCCATCGGAAACTCGGGCGGTTCAAGACCCGCCAGCATCGTCGCCACCGTGCGATTCGTTTCGTCGTGAACGAGCACGTCCTCGCTCCTGACACCGTTCTCGCCTGGCCGGACCACCTCCAGCGTCCAGGTGGCCGGATCCAGCCGCAGGCCCCGGTCCCGCTCGGCGCCGAACAGCAGCGGCTTCCCGTCCTCCACCAGCAACTGGTTTTCCTTCGCCACCGCTTTGTCGGTGAAATCCGCGAACGTGGCGTCGTTGAACACGATGCAATTCTGGAAAATCTCGACGAACGAAGTCCCGGCGTTGGCATGCGCCTGCTTCAGCACTTCCACCAGGTGGGCCTGGTTGATGTCCACCGAGCGCGCCACGAATCTCGCTCCGACGCCGAGAGCCATGGTGGCCGGGCTTATCGGATTGGCCACCGAGCCACGCGGCGTGGTGGGAGACAGTGTGCCCCGCTTGGAGGTGGGCGAGACCTGGCCCTTGGTCAGACCGTAGATCTCGTTGTTGAACAGGATAATGTTGAGATCAATGTTGCGCCGCAGGGCATGGACCAGGTGGTTTCCGCCGATGCTCAGCCCGTCTCCATCCCCCGTAATCACCCACACGTCGAGGTCGGGATTGGCCAGCTTGGTACCCGTCGCCACGGCCGGAGCCCGACCGTGAATCGTGTGAAATCCGTACGTGGCCATGTAGTACGGAAACCGCGACGAACACCCGATCCCCGAGATGAACACACTGTTCTCTCGCGGCACCTCGAGCTCGGACAGGGTCTTCTGGATCGCCTTGAGGATGGCGTAGTCGCCACACCCCGGGCACCAGCGGACCTCCTGGTCGGAGGCAAAGTCCTTCGGCTTGAGCTGGGGCAATACGCTGTGGCTCATGCGGTCCTCTCAGTCTCGAGCAGGCGGACGATCGTGGCTTCGATGTCGCTGATCCGGAAGGGGCGGCCCGCGACCCGGTTCAGTCCCTCGGCGGGAATCAGGTAGGTGCTCCTCAACATGGCCAGCAGTTGGCCTGCATTGAGCTCCGGGACCAGCACACGCTCGAAACGCCCCAGCAGGTCTCCCAGGTTCCGCGGGAACGGTGACAGGTGGCGCAGGTGGATGTGTGACACGTCCATGCCTTTGGCGCGCGACCTTTCCACTGCCTTGAACAGGGACCCGTAGGTAGATCCCCACCCCACCACGGCCAGGGGCCCTTCTTCGGGCCCCAACTCCACGCTCTGCTCGGGGATGTCGGCGGCGATCCCCGCGATCTTCTGCGCCCTCAGGCGGGTCATCTCGTGGTGATTGTCGGGATCGTACGAGATGTTGCCGGTGGCCGAGTCACGCTCGATACCCCCGATCCGGTGTTCGAGTCCTGGAGTCCCGGGAACGGCCCACGGGCGGGCCAGGGTGGAGCCATCTCGGGTGTAGGGCTGGAATCCGTCCGGGTCCCGTCTCATCTCCACCGGGTAATCGTCCAGCGTCGTGAGGTCCGGAATGAGCCACGGCTCGGCCGCGCTGGCCAGGTACGCGTCCGTGAGAATGAACACCGGCGTCATGTAGCGCGTCGCGAGTCTCACGGCTTCCCTGGCCACGTGGAAGCAGTCGGCTGGTGTGGCCGGCGCGATCACCGCCACGGGCGCGTCCGAGTTTCGCCCGTACACCGCCTGGAACAGGTCCCCCTGCTCGGTCTTCGTCGGGAGGCCCGTCGAGGGCCCACCACGCTGAGAGTTCACAATCACCAGGGGCAGCTCAGTGGCCACCGCGAGCCCTATCGCCTCCGTTTTCAGCGCGATCCCGGGGCCCGAACTCGAGGTCACCCCAAGGGACCCGGCGTACGAGGCCCCGATCGCGGCACACGCCGCGGCAATCTCGTCCTCGGCCTGGAAGGTGACGACCCCGAGTTCCTTCATGCGTGCCAGCAGGTGCAGTAGCGGCGACGCCGGTGTGATCGGGTACGAAGCGAATACCATCCGCGAGATACCGGACGACTTGAGACCCGATACCAGGCCCCAGGCGAGGGCGTCGCTCCCGCTCACCGTCCGGTACAGACCGGGCTTCAGCTCCGCCCTGGACACGGTATAGCCGGGGATCTTGGTGGGCATTTCGACCGTCTCACCGAACGCGTGACCGGCGCTGAGAGTGGCCACCGCTGCGTCAGCGGCGCTCTCCACCCCCTTGAACTTGGCGCGCAGCCAATCGACCGTGGCCTGCTTGTCCCGGTCGAACATCCACAGAAGGAGCCCCAGCGCCCACATGTTCCGGCTGCGGAGCGCGTCCCGGGATGAAAGCCCCAGGTGCTCCACCGCATTCCTCGTCAGTTGTCCGATGTCGAGCTGAATGACCTGGTAGGGAGCCAGGGTGTCGTCCTCCAGGGGGCTCCCCTCGTATTCCGCCTTGGCGAGATTCCTGGCGGTGAACGACCCGGAATCGGCGACGACGGTGCCGCCGATGCGCAGGTCCCGCAGATTCACCTTCAGCGCCGCCGGATTGAGAGCGACGAGCACATCGAGCTCGTCTCCCGCCGTCTTCACATCGACCGCCCCGAAGTGGATCTGGAAAGACGAGACCCCGTACGTCGTGCCGGCTGGAGCCCGGATTTCGGCGGGATAGTCCGGGAATGTGGCCAGGTCGCTGCCGGCCAGGGCGTTCTCCATCGTGAACTGAGTCCCGGCAAGCTGCATCCCGTCGCCGGAGTCGCCGGCGAAGCGAACGACGACGCTGTCCCGCACCTCGCGCATCGCCGGACCGCCGGCCCCATTCGTCTTCGTCTTGGAGTGCTGATCGGTCACGCAACGTTGCCTTTAATAGCGAAACGCTCCGTCAGTTGGAGCGTTCCGTGACCATCGAACGTCGGACCCGACCATTCTATGGACCCGAACTGACGCGCGAAACCGCGCCTTGTCAGGAATCGCTGGACTTCATGGCGCCGACCTTCGGCCCGAGCGCTCGTATAAAACCCAGTACACGCCGGACAGTCCGTACTTGGGATAGGATCGAACGAATTCGTACTCGCCGAGATCGGGAACGCTCATGATGTCCGGGGGCGAGAATCGGTCTTCAAGGCTGGCCAGAATGTAGAATTGCGGTGGATCTTCTCCGCGCGAGGACGACGGCCTGGCCCGCCGACATCCATAGGTCGAAGTCGAGTGGCAGTAGTACTCCAGCACACCTTCACCCGCGCTCGACGGCGAATAATGGTCCAGGGCCAGGACCGATCCGAGGTCGTGGCTGCCCGCTACGCTCACGGGCTCCGCGGTGGCTTCGGCCGCCATGTACTGTGTCACCTCCCGGTACATCCCCCGGCCTACCGATACGAAGCGCAGTGTCTGGGTGAGATTGATTGCCCCGACCATCACGAGCAGGCAGATCCCGAGCACCTTCCAACGCTCGGTGGCAATGGCCAGCGCGGCGGCATGACCAAGGAAGAGAAGCGAGAACAACAGGGCGGTCAGATAGTACCGCGGATACCCGTAGCCAGGCAGCGCGCCGCTTGCCAGCGAGAACGAGATGGCCGCTACGAGGAACACGGTCTCGTTCCGGCTCTCGTGGTACCGGCTGCGCACGCCGAACGCGATCGCGGCCCACGCACACACCGCCACCAGGAGCCCGACCGCACCCGGCGCGACCCCAGTCACAAGGCCCGCCGCACCGGCCAGCGACTCCAGCGGAGCAAGTCGCGCGAAGCCGCCTGCAGCGCTCATGT
>JAMJQV010000280.1 GCA_023554435.1 Gemmatimonadota bacterium
GATGGCTACTATCACTACGAGCTCGACAAGTCGGTGTACCCGGCCTACCCGTTCCGCATGTCGGCTCGTGACGCCGCCCGTTTCGGGCTTCTGTTTGCCCGCAACGGAATGTGGGGCGACGAACGTGTGCTCTCCGAGCAATGGGTGGTTCGCAGCTCGGCTCTCTATTCCATCGACAATGACATCATGGGCTACGGGTTCATGTGGTGGGTCTTCCTCGACCCGCGCTTCGAGCCCTACGGCGCCTACGCGGCGCTCGGGGTCGGCAATCAGATGATCGCCGTGTTTCCCAAACTCGACCTGGTGATCGTGAATCGAGCCGACACCTATGTGGGAGAAGGCACGCCTCCGCCTGATCTGATGGATCTCATGCAGCAGATTCTGGCGGCCCGAACCGGCGTGCCGGTGGCTGGCGCTGACCTTTCGCCACTGGAGGTGGAGTCCGATCCGCTGATCAACCGCGTTCCCGACGAGCGGCTGGCCGAGTTCGTGGGAGAGTGGGACTACCCGGCGCCACCTCTGGGGTTGCCGGCCCGGACGACCGTGCAGATCACCGCGGGGGAGGGTCACCTCGTGGGCTTCGCGCCGGTCGCCGGCACCTTCGGACTCTACCTGCAGGAGGACGGTTCGTTTCACGAAGAAGACAGTCGCCGACGCTACGTGGCGATCCGATCGGCAGACGGTTCTTTCGCGGGGATCGCCGATGTGACAGCGATCGTGACGGCGGCAATCGCCGCCACGGCCCGCGGCGACGATGACCGGGCCGCAGCCCTGATGGCGGAGGTCGAGGCGGACCTGAGCCCCCGGGCGGAGATGGGGAGAGCGGTCATCGATCTCGCCGGCGGCGACGTGGAATCCGCGGAAGCCAGGATTCGTGAGATTGGCGAGACCGGGGATCCTGCGCGTGTCGAGGCGGAGGTGAACGCCGTGGGGTACCAGTTGCTCCAGGCCGGCAACACGGCGCAGGCGGTGGCGATCTTCGAACTCAACACCCGCGTATTTCCCGAGGCGTTCAACACCTGGGATAGCCTGGGCGAGGGCTACATGGGCCAGGGCCGCGACGATGAGGCGATCGCGGCATACGAGCGGTCCCTGGAGCTGAACCCGGGCAACGCCAACGCGGTAGAGATGATCACCCGCATCCGGGAGGGCGGCGAATAGGGCGCCCCTCGGCGGACTAGAGCGTCATCGTGAACCCGCCATCGGGGGTCACTGTCGTGCCGGTGATGTAACTGGCCTCGTCCGAGCACAGAAACACGATGACCTTCGCGATCTCCTCGGGGAGGCCCTTCCGCTTCTGGTGGACGCGTCCCTGCAAGACACTCTCGTAGAGTTCGTCGCCCACGATTCCGCGCAACCGCTGATGCATGGGCGTGTCGATGATTCCGGGACACACGATGTTCACCCGAATGCCCCGGGGCGCCAGTTCGGCAGAGACGCTGGTGGTGAGCCCGACCTGGGCGTGTTTCGAGGCGACGTATGCCGCGCCCCCGCCGAAGCCAAGAAAGGAATTGACAGAGCCCACGTTCACGATCGCTCCCCCGTGACCGCCCTCGAGCATCGATCGGGCCTCGTACTTCAGGCAGAGGAACGTGCCCTTCAGGTTGATGTCGAGGACTCTGTCCCAGTTCTCTTCAGAGAAGTCCGCGATGCCCTGGAGTTCCCACTCGATGCCGGCGTTGTTCACCGCGAAGTCCAGACGCCCGAATCTCTCGATCGTGTGAGCAACCATTCGCTCCACGTCATTCGCGACCGAGACATCGGTTTGCAGGTAGGTCGCCTCGCCTCCCATGGCCTCGACTTCGGCCGCGAGTGCCGCGAGCTCGCCTTCTCTCCGGGCCGCGAGGGCGACCCTGGCTCCTCTGTCCGCAAAGGCCAGGGCCGTTGACCGGCCGATCCCGCTGCTTGCTCCCGTTACGAGAGCGACCTTGCCTTTCATGCTGGACACGTCTGACCTCGCCTGTAGAGTGAACCACCCGGATCGCCTCACCGCTGTCCACAAACGACAGAACGCCCCTTGCTGTCAACCGCGCCCTCGCCTCCCCGGGACTCGCGTCGGTGGCGAGCAAGCGATTCGTCGGCTACCGTTTGGGTCCAACCTTCAATTCGTTCCTGCGATAGACGAGGGAGCAGATTTGGCCAACGAGCACTTCTACCCGGAAATCGAGCCGTACCGGACCGGTCAACTGGCGGTGGACGATACCCACACTCTCTACTACGAGGAGTGCGGCACCCCGGACGGCCTTCCGATGCTGTTCGTCCATGGGGGCCCTGGCGCCGGCTGCAGTACCACCGACCGCCGGTTCTTCGCCCCCGATCGATTCCGTACCGTGCTGTTCGACCAGCGGGGCTGCGGCCGGTCCACTCCGGCGGGTGAGTTGATGGACAACTCTCCCGACCACCTCGTGGCCGACATGGAACGCCTCAGGGAAGAGCTGGGGATCGACACCTGGCACGTGTTCGGCGGTTCCTGGGGCAGTTCGCTGGCCATGCACTACGCCCAGCAGCATTCGGACCGGGTGCGCAGCTTGGTGCTGCGGGGCATCTGGATGTTGCGGGACGAGGAGATCCACTGGTGGCTGTACGAGATGGGCAAGATCCAGCCGGAGTTGTGGCGGCAATTCGTCGAGCCCATCCCGTTGGCCGAACGGGACGACCTCCTGGAGGCGTTCTGGAAGCGACTCGATGGCGAAGACCGGGAAGCCGGCATGGCGGCAGCCAGGGCCTGGTCCATTTACGAGGGGTCCTGCTGCACCCTGCTGCCCAATCCAGAGTTCAGCGACGTCTTCGGTGAGCCCGAGATGGCCTGGAACCTGGCCCGACTCGAGGCTCACTACTTCCGGAACGTTCGTTTCCAGCCGGACACCGCTCTACTGGACCGCGTCGATCGTCTGCGCTCGATCCCGGCTTTCGCGGTGCACGGCCGCTACGATCTGGTCTGCCCGGTGAAGAACCTCGATGATCTGAGTCGCGCCTGGCCGGAACTGGATGCGACCATCGTTCCGGACGCCGGCCACTCGTCCCACGAACCGGGGATCACACGGGAACTGGTGGCCGCCACCCGCCGGATCGCCGAGACAGGATCCCCCGTGCGCTGATGGACGGTGGTCCGCCTCGTCCACTCGCGCCGGCCCCAACAACGGATCGGTACATCATGAAGCGTCGACCCACCGTTCTCGCGGCTGCCTTCGCGCTGTTGCTCCCGGCCGTACCGACCTACGCCCAGGAGCCTGCTGCTCCGATTGAACTCTGGTACGACGAGCCCGCCGAGTCGTGGAATCACGCGCTGCCGGTGGGCAACGGCCGACTCGGTGGAATGGTCTTCGGTGGAACGGTCCGTGAGCGCATCCAGCTGAACGAGGAGACGCTGTGGGCGGGTGGGCCGTACGACCCGGTGGTCCCGGGTGCACACGAGGCGCTCCCACAGATCCGCGCCTATCTGTTCGCCGGCGACTTCGAACGGGCCCACGATCTATTCGGGCGCACCATGATGGGCGTGCCCTACGAGATGATGAAGTACCAGCCCCTGGCGGACCTGTGGCTCGAGTTTCCGGGGCACGAGACGGCGACGGACTACAGGAGATCTCTGGATCTCGGCGAAGCGGTGGTTCGTGTGCGTTACACCGTGGATGGGGTGACGTACCTCCGCGAGGTGTTCTCCAGCGCGGTCGACCAGGTACTCGTGGTGCGTATCAGCGCCGATCGGCCGGGTGCCGTGACGTTCTCGGCGAACCTGCACGGGGTGCGGAACCCGGCGCACTCCAACTACGGCACGGATTACTTCCGCATGGACGGGATTCCCCCGGCCGATCTGCGCGTCACCGGCAAGAGCTCCGA
>JAMJQV010000281.1 GCA_023554435.1 Gemmatimonadota bacterium
CTGCAGGGTCTGCGCACCCGCTACGAACGCGCGCAGAAAAGTCTCGAAGACGGACTCGTGGACGTAGATGCGCTCGGAAGCGACGCACAGCTGTCCGGCGTTGGCAAAGCTCCCGCGGATCGCACCGTCCACTGCCCTGAGCAGATCGGCGTCCTCGCGCACGATCATCGGGTTCTTGCCGCCGAGTTCCAGCGAGCAACCGATCAGGCGCCCTCCCGCTCGCTCGGCCACCAGCCGACCCGTCTCGGTCGAGCCTGTGAACGACACGAAGTCCGCACGGTCCACGACGCCGGCCCCGGCGACCGGCCCATCGCCCGGGACCACCTGGAACACGCCGGCCGGTAGACCGGCTTCGACCAGAAGCTCGAGGGCCGCGAGCGCCGTGTGGGTGGTCTGCATATCCGGCTTCACCACGACCGCATTGCCAGCCAGGACGGCCGGCAGCGAGTCCGATACCGCCAGTACGAGCGGGTAGTTCCACGGTGCGATCACTCCGACGACGCCGCGGGGATCTCGCACTTCCCGGGTGCGAGTGAGGCCGGGTACGGCCCCGCGGCTTCGACGTGACCGGATCAGGCGCGGAGCGACGTGGCAGTAGTAGGAGCAGACAAAGGCCACGTCCGCCAGTTCCTCGAACGCGTGCCTGCGAGCCTTGCCTGTCTCCAGTTGCATCACGTCGAGCACATCCTCGGCTCGATCCAGCAGGAGGCCCCGGAATTGTCGGAACACCTGGACGCGCTCTCCGATCGGTACCGCGGCCCACTCGACTTGCGCCGCCCGGGCGATCGCAAATGCGTGGTCCAGGTCGGAAGGTGCGGCTATCGGGAGGTCTGTCAGCAGGTCGCCCGTGAACGGAGCGCGTACCGCGACGGTCTCGTGCTCGCCGGGAGCGAGCGTGGCGAGGGGCGTGAGTTCCCGCAGGCGGTTCCGATTCGCTGTCATGCGCCTCCACAGAGACCCTGGGTGGCCGACCTCGCAATATCGGGTTGCGATCGAGAGGCGAACAGGGGCAGTCCCTGGCTACCCCGCTCTTGACTCTCTCGACCGTCGACCCCACGCTCACTTCAACGCTCGACCGCCCGCCCGCGTCGGCGCGCGAGCCGCACCGGAATCGAGGATGACAGATGAAGCTCGAGTCGAAGCACGCCGCCATCACCGGTGGAAACAGTGGAATCGGCCTCGCCATCGCGAGGGCGTTTCGGAACGAGGGGGCCGAGGTCGCCATCCTCGGCCGGGACCCCGAGACCCTGCAGGCCGCTGCGACCGACCTCGGCCCCGGTACGGTGGCCACCCGGGGCGACGTCTCGAACCTCGCCGACCTCGACCGTTTCTTTGTTGACGCGGGCCAGGCCTTTGGCGGCCTCGATCTCCTGGTAGTCAACGCCGGCGTCTACAGTGCCGTCCCCCTCGACGACACCACGCCGGAGTTCTTCGATCGGATGAGCGCCGTCAACTTCCGCGGAGCCTTCTTCACCGTGCAGCGCGCCCTTCCCCTGCTTCGGGAGAGCGCCTCGGTAATCCTGGTGACCTCGACGATCAACGAGTCCGGTGTCCCGGGTCTTGCCGTGTACGCGGCCACCAAGGCAGCGGTTCGCTCGCTGGCCCGTAGCCTGGCGGCGGAACTCATGCCGCGGAAGATCCGGGTGAACGCGCTCAGTCCGGGCATCATCGACACCCCGATCTTCGGCCGCCTGGGCATGGAGGATCAGCAGGTCGAGGGGCTCAAGAGCGACCTCGAGGGTCAGGTTCCGATGGGCCGGCTCGGAACCCCCGATGAGATCGCTCGCGCAGCCGTGTTCCTGGCCTCGGACGACTCGTCTTACATGACCGGGTGCGAGCTCCCGGTATCCGGCGGCCTGGGGCAGATCTGACCTTGGCGATGGAGCGCAGCCCATACGCCGAACGCGTATATTGAGGATAGGACGATCGACGGTGCGTGGAGGCTAGTAAACGGGACGTGAATCGGGTGGAAAGGACAGGGACGATGGTGCCTCTCAGCGAGATCATGGCAACCGAGCTCGTCACGGTGAGTCCGGACCTCACGCTTCAGGAAGTGGCCCGCGTGTTCGCCTCGGCCGGCATCAGCGGTGCCCCTGTCGTATCCGGTCGTGAACTGGTCGGCGTCATATCCACTACCGACCTCGTCGAGTTCGAGACCACCAACCCCGGCACCCCCCGGCAGCGCGAAGAGCGAAGCGAGTGGGGAGAGATCGAGACCCAGCCCCTGCTCGACGGCTCGGACGAGGGCGAACCGGGACTCTACTTCACGGAGATGTGGGACGATTCGGGCGCCGATGTCCTCGAGCGTTTCGAGAGTGACAGCCCGGAGTGGAATCGGATGGCCGAGACCACGGTCGGCAGCGTCATGACGACCGCCGTAGTGTCCCTTCCGCCGGGCGCTGCCGTCCAGGAGGCGGCCCGACTCATGCTGCCGGCCGGCGTACACCGCCTCCTCGTGGTCGACGACGCGGGGGAACTGGTCGGGCTGGTCAGCTCGTCGGACATCGTCCGGGCCGTCGCGGAGCGAGGCCTCGGCGAGGCCTGAGTGTCGCCGCACGGCTGCGCCGTGCTCGAGCAGCCGCTCCCGCCGGCAGCAATCAGAACGCTGACACGACCCCGACCACCAGTCGTGCGCCCTCTCTCTCGATGTCCCAGGCGATTTCGCTCGTGAACCGTATGTTCCGCCACGCCAGGTAGGACACGTCCAGCGCGATCGCGTTGTACTTCTGAATGAAGACCTGCTCGTTGATGCGCAGGGACACGATCGGATCGCTGGCATCGATCCAGTTCCATAATCCAGTCACGTACCAGCGACCGTTCACCCCCGTGGGCCACCAGATCACCTCGGCCAGGACGGAGTTGGCCCACGTGTCGG
>JAMJQV010000282.1 GCA_023554435.1 Gemmatimonadota bacterium
GGCTCCGCCGCGCAGTCTCGGGACCACAATACTCAAGCAACGTGATCGCTGCACTCAACGCGATCTCAACGACCACCTGACAGCGGTGCTCAGTCGCTCTCGCCGCGGGCCAACTCGAGCACCAGCTTGCCGGCTGCAACCTCGAAATGCGCGACCCGTCCCGGCGTCGGCAGGAGCAGCATGACTCCCGTCGTCTCTACCCCCTGCATCTCGATGCTCTCGAGTATCCACGGCACCATCATCGAGGGAACGACGATGGAACCAGCCTGAAGGGTAACGACCTCGACCTGCGCGACCCCGGGGGCGACCACTCCAGGCAGCAGTTCGACCACCACCTTCGCCGAATCGGAGAACAACCTCTCGACGACTTCCGGCGATGCGAGGCCTTCGAGCCCCCTCGGGTCCACCCGAGCGGAAAGGAGAAGCGTGCTGTCACGGAGTTCCACCACCGGCTCGCTGATCCCGGCGGGCAGCATTGGCTCGGCTCGATACGTGAGCAGGCTCTGAATTTCGGCCTGGCTCAGGTCGAGCCTCCGTGGCCCGTCGCTCGAGACCATTGCCCGGAGCTTGCCGGTCGCACGCTCGGCCAGGTCCTCGCTCGGCCGCGAGGCGGAAGTGATCTCCAGTCGGTCCCACCAGCCCGCGATGTCGTCCCGGAACAGCCACCCTCCGGCGACCACGACCAGGATGAGCGCCAGGCAACCGATTCGTGCAAGACAGTTCTTGATCATCCCGGCCCCCTGATCGCTGCGGGCACTCAAGCGCGCGGCCCCATACGAGCTGCGACCAACCGCGTGTGAACGGCGCCCCCCGACCCGAGCTGGCTCTTCATCAGATCCAGATGAGTCACTCGATACACATCGGCGATGCGCAGCGACCGGGCCACCTCCTCCAGTCGTCGGAACTCGCCGGCCTCAGCTTCTCGTGGTGCTCGCCCCAGTGTCACGTGCGGCTGATAGGGCCGCTCCTCCCGGGGAATACCAAGCTCTGCCAACCTTCTCTCCAGATCGTCCTTGATGAACCGAAGCTCGGGTGTCGACTCGACACCCAGCCACACGACGCGTGGGCGGCGCGGAGACGGGAAGGCCCCGATGGGCCCGAACTTCATCTCGAACGGGCGGAAGCTCCCGGCGACTTCCTCCAGCGCCTCGGAAATCGGATCGACCTCCGCTGCAGGCACTTCTCCAATAAACTTGAGCGTAAGGTGGACCTTGTCCGCCTCCGTCCATTGCCCCGGCACTCCCGCCTCCTCCAGGGGGCGGGAGAGCCTTGCGATCTTCTGGCGCAGTCGAGCCGGAAAATTCACGGCAACGAAGATGCGCATGCAACCTCGCTTCCAATATGCTCCGGTGCATCGTGCCGCAGCGGCATTGCCTCCCCCGACAAGCTGCCCCGCGGCGCGCAGGGGCGGCAAGAGCCGCCCTCCAGTTCGAGATGCGCCAGCGTCCGGAGAGACGTACGATGAGTGGGGTGCTGGAGTGTCAAACCGCCGGTGGAGAACGTGTCGATGTCCAAGTACAGAGTCGTGGTGGGAAAGGAAGTCCTGGTATTCGCCGCCGCCCATTTCATCACCTTTGGCGAGGGTGGCTGTGAATCGCTTCACGGTCACAACTACCGGGTCGGGGTCACCCTGACCGGAGTCCTCGACCGCCACTCGCTCGTCTACGACTTCATTGCTCTCAAGCGTGACATGGAAGGGCTTCTCTCGGAGCTCGACCACCGGCTTCTGCTTCCTGCATCGAATCCCGATCTCGAGCTGGTCGAGACCGGGAGCGAGGTTGAAGTTCGTCATGGCGATCGTCGCTACGTGTTTCCCGATTCTGACGTCGTCGTCCTCCCCATTCCCAACACCACCGCAGAGAAGATCGCCGAGTATCTCGGGGGCCGGCTGGCCCGAGAACTCCGGAAAGCGAGAGCTGACACGATCGAGCAACTCGAAGTGGAAGTGGAAGAGACTCCGGGACAGTCGGCTTTCTGGTCCGGGCCACACAGAGCCTGACGAGAGGCCGTGAGCGCGGTGAATGAGGAATGAGCCTGCCCCTGGTTACCGAGATCGCCGGCGGTCCTCGGCCCGAAGACCTGTTCAAGGGGCTCTCGGGGACGCCGTGGGTCGTCTGGTTCGATACGGCTCTCGCCGGGCAGGCCTGGGGTCGGTATTCCTTTCTCGCCGTTGATCCGTTCCTGGTGTTGCGTGGACGCGCCGGACGGGCCGAATGGGTCGGGCCGCGGGGGATACATTCCGCCGCTACGGACCCTCTCTCCGAATTGCGTGGCGCCCTGCGCCAGTACCGCCTGCAGACCCATGGCGTTCTCCCACCGTTCTGCGGGGGGGCGGCGGGGATGCTCGGCTATGAGTTCGCGTCCGAGTTCGAGGACGTCCCCGGGGCCGCCTATCGAGACCTTCCCACGCCGGACCTGGAGATCGGCCTGTACGACCTGGTGGTGGGATGGGATCGCGACGAGAACCGGTGCTGGGTGGTCTCTACCGGATCCACGGCCGGCGGCAACAACGAAGCGCAAGTGGCCTCGAGCCGGATGCAGGAGGCCCAGGAATGGCTGAACGGGGGTCCCGCGCCCAGCCAGTACAGTCTGCCGGGCGGCTCGAATCTCGAGCTGGAAGGTACGCTCGCTCCCCCGACGTACCCGGTGCCGGGCGCGAGGGGTCTGAGTTCGACCTTTTCTCCAGCCGGGTATCGAGAGGCCGTGCGGCGGGCGATCGAGTGGATCCGAGCAGGAGACGTGTATCAGGTCAATCTGTCGCAACGGTTCCAGGTCCGGTCCGAAGAGGACCCGGTCGAGCTGTATATCCGGCTTCGCCAGGCCAGCCCGGCTCCGTTCGGCGCCTATTTCGCGGCGGACCGATTCTCCGTACTCAGCACGTCGCCCGAGCGCTTTCTTCACATGTCACCTACGGGGGCCGTTCAGACGCGGCCCATCAAGGGGACCAGGCCGCGCAGCGACGACGCACGCGAGGACCGCAAACTGGCCCTGGAACTCCAATCCAGCGTAAAGGACAGGGCCGAGAATCTGATGATCGTCGACCTCCTGCGTAACGATCTGTCGCGCGTATGCAGAGCGGACTCGGTGCGCGCCCTCGATCTTTTTCGGATCGAGTCGTACCAGACCGTGCACCACCTGGTCTCGACGGTGGAGGGAACGCTGAGGGAGGGTCGGGGCCGACCCGACTTGCTCAGGGCCACATTCCCATCCGGTTCCGTCACCGGGGCGCCGAAGATTCGGGCCATGGAAATCATCTCCGAGCTCGAGCCCGTAGCCCGGGGACCGTACTGCGGGGCCATGGGATACATGGGATTCGGCGGTGACATGGACACGAGCGTATCCATTCGCATCGCAGTCGCCAGCGAGGGCCGGGTGGCCTTTCACGCAGGCGGTGCAGTGGTCGTGGACTCGGATCCGGCGGCCGAGTACGAGGAAACGCTCGACAAGGCGCGGGCTCTGCTCTCAGCGATTCCGGGAGCGGAGCGATGATCGTCCTGCTGGACAACTACGACTCCTTCGGCCACAACCTGGCGCGTTACCTGGAGCAACTCGGCGAGACCGTCTCGGTCATCCGCAATGATGCCACGGACGTGAAGGCGCTCCTCGCCCTGGCCCCGACGCACATCGTGATCTCGCCGGGACCGGGTACTCCGGCGGAGGCGGGTATTTCAGTCGACCTGGTCCGCGCGTGCGGCTCCGGGATTCCGCTACTGGGCGTGTGCCTCGGGCACCAGTGCATCGGAGCAGCGTTCGGGGCGGCCGTCGTCCGGGCGGAGCCTGTGCACGGAAAGGTCAGCCCGGTCGAACATGGAGAGCGTGACCTGTTCGCGGGGCTTCCGTCCCCACTGACGGCGACCCGATACCACTCGCTCGTGCTCGACCCGGACACGCTCCCCGAGATGCTCGAGCCGACGGCCTGGACCTCGGGA
Organism: Gemmatimonadota bacterium; assembly: GCA_023554435.1. Classification (GTDB taxonomy): domain Bacteria; phylum Gemmatimonadota; class Gemmatimonadetes; order Palauibacterales; family Palauibacteraceae; genus Benthicola. The sequence goes on from JAMJQV010000282.1 coordinate 3,930, forward strand.
GTGCTGATGGGTCTTCAACATCGCACACTGCCGATGTGGGGCGTCCAGTTCCACCCGGAAGCCGTGCTCACCCGGCACGGACATGCCCTGCTCAGGAATTTTCTGGCTCTTGGAAGGGCTGAGTTCCCGCCGGGGCTTGCGCCGGGGCTGCCCGTTCCGGAGTCGCCCGCACTTCCGCAGGCGGGCCTGCCCGAGGCCTGATCTCACGAGCGCCTACCGCGACGGCTCGCGAACCCGGTACTGAAGAGCCTCCGCGACGTGCACGGGCCGTATCACCTCCGACCCCTCCAGGTCGGCGATGGTGCGCGAGACCCTGAGAATCCGGTGGCAAGCGCGGGCGCTGAGGCGGAACGCGGCGGAGCCCCTTCGCAGCATGGCGTCTGAGGGCTCATCCAGCTTGCAGTGGTCGCGGATCGACCGGGGAGACAGGCTGCCGTTGAACATCGCGGGACGGCCGTAGCGCCGCGAAGCACGGGAGCGTGCCTCGTGGACCCGGCCCCGCATCGCGGGACTCTCCGGAGGCCCCGGCCCGGAGCGAAGCACTTCCCACCCGACCGCGGGCACGTCCACGTGCATGTCGATGCGGTCCAGCAGCGGAGCGCTCAGGCGGCCGGCGTGACGCCCCACCACAGCGGGGTCACAGGTGCAGTCCCGGTCGGGCTCCAACAGGCGTCCGCAGGGACAGGGATTCATGGCTGCAGCGAGGAGAAACCGGGCCGGATACCTGACTTGTGTGCCGGCACGAGTAATCCTCACCACCCCCTCCTCGAGCGGCTGGCGAAGTGCCTCCAGGGTCAGGGCCCGAAACTCGGTGAGTTCGTCGAGAAACAGGACACCGTGATGCGCCAGCGAGATCTCACCGGGCTGCACGGGGACGCCGCCTCCAACCAGGCCGACACTCGTGATCGTGTGGTGCGGGGCCCGGAACGGTCTGCCTTCCAGTACTCCGGCCCCGGCCGGAAGCCGGCCTGCCACGCTGTGCACCGCCGTGGCCTCGAGCGCCTCACCTCGCGT
>JAMJQV010000283.1 GCA_023554435.1 Gemmatimonadota bacterium
TCGAGGTCGCCGTCCATCATCTCCTGCGCCGCCTGCTTGATGGCCCCGGCGCGTTCCGAATCGAGCAGTCCGAGGTCCTCGTTCACTTCCGCCGCGGCTCTCTTGATCACTCCCAGTGCATAGAGAAAACGGCGGTCGAAACGTAGCCGGCTGATCGGAAAATTCTGGCGCGCTCTCTCGGTCTGCGCTCCGTACAGCATGTCCGCTGGGATGCGGACGGGACCCATTGAGTCCTTTTCCTCCCGATACTGTGACATTATGGCACCCGCCTTTGGTCGAATCTCAGAACTCGAGGCGATCTCCCGGTCCGACTCCGTTCGCCTCGAACCAGCCCTGGTCCATCTCCAGCGCGTACATCATGGGCCCCTGTGAGTAGTAGTTCTCGTCTGACTGGGGCTCCATGGGCTCGATGTTGATGATGACCCCGTTGGCATCGATGAACGCGATGTCGAGGGGAATTCTCGTATTCCGCATCCAGAAAGACCTCACCTGCGCTGCTCCGTATACGAAAAGCATGCCGTGATTCTCGGCGAGCGAGTCCCGGTTCATGAGGCCCTTCGCCCGCAACTCCTCGTTGTCCGCGATCTCTGCCGTCACTTCGACTCCGCCGATGCGGATCTGAGCGGTTCGGACCTCCTGACCGACGGAGATCGGAACCGGCTGATCCGCCGCGTCACCACCGGACGTACCCCCCGCCTCGCCACAGCCGGTGAGCACGGGAATGGCCACCACCGTGGAGAACAGTGCGATCCGAAGGCCGATCCGCCGCAGAGCAGGGCGGTCGGGAGTACGAGCGTCGATCATGATTCACAGTCCGGGTGAGGTTCGTTTGGAAGCGTCCGTGCATGCCAAGATGCGTCGGCCCGCTCCGGGCGCAAGCGGATTGAGAACCGGTCTCGGAACCGATACATTCTCAATACGTTGAGACGACCGTGAGATGCCCGCACACCGGGTTGCCACACGGGCTTCACTTACCTCAGATGCCGCGGGCGAGCCGTCCATGTCCAACCCCTCGACCACCGTTTCCACGCGACCGCCTCTCGGGTGCGCAGCCGTGATGATGCAGGTCCTTCGGGGTGAGCTCCGTGAGCGAGAACTCCCGTTCACGCACCAGCGCGAAGCCATCGCGCAGATCCTGTTCGAGTCTACCCGCCACCTGTCGGCGGACGACGTCGCGGCAGCCCTTCGCCAGCGCGGCGAACACGCCGGAAAGGCCACCGTGTATCGCACCTTGGCCCTTCTCGTGGAACTGGGCCTGGCGACCGAGCACGACTTCGATGAGGGATTCAAGCGGTACGAGACGCAGGTTGGAGCGGCCCAGCACGATCACCTGATCTGCACCGAATGCGGTCGCGTCTCGACGTTCCATCATCCCGAGCTGGACCGAGTCCTCGCCGAGGTCGCCACCGAGAACGGTTTCGAGACCATTACCCGGCAGGTCAAAGTGTTCGGGACGTGCAGCGAGTCCGCTGCGTGTCGTGACGCGCAGCGGGCCTATCGGGAAGCTGGACCCACATCCTGACAGAGAGCGAAATGAACGCGCGTGAGAGGCTTCTTCGCCTGTTTGTCGAAAGGTCGTTCCGGGAAGGTGACTTCGTGCTGGCTTCCGGTCGCAAGAGCCGGTTCTACGTCGACTGCCGGACCACGACCATGCACGCCGAAGGCCAGGTTCTCCTGGGAGAGGTGGGAGCCGACGCCCTCGAGGCCGCGGGACTGGAACCGGACGTGATCGGGGGGCTGACGATGGGAGCCGACCCCATCGCCTACGCCATCGCGGGAGAGACCTGGAGACGCGGAAAACCGGTGCACGCGTTTTCCGTGCGCAAGAGGCCGAAGAGGCACGGAACCAACCAGCGGATCGAGGGCTGCTTCGAGCAGGGCGCGAGGGTCATCGTCGTGGAGGACGTCATCACGACGGGTGGCTCGGCGCTCCAGGCATGCGAGGCCGTCCGGCAGGAGGGAGGCACGGTCCTCGCAGTACTCGCCGCCGTGGATCGCCTCGAGGGCGGCCGCGAATCGATCGAGGCCGAGGGCCTCAACGTTCACACCTTGTTCGGAGTTGACGAGTTCCAGGCATACCTCGCGAACCCGTCCGCCCCAGTGGGAATAGACAGCTGATGCTGAAGCAGACACTCCTGTTTCTGAGCGAGCGAAACGACTTCAAGAACGTCCTGTTCAAGCTGCCGTTCGCGAGCCACATGTCCGGCCGCTTCGTGGCCGGAGACACGTCCGAGGAAGCCCTGGACGTGGCCAGGCAGTTGAACACCAGCGGGTTCCGGGTCACGCTCGACCTTCTCGGGGAAAGCGTGTCCGATCGCGCCGAAGCGCAGCGGGCAGCGGCCGAGTACGCTGAGAGCCTGGCGGAGATCGACGCCCACGAGGCGGAGACCACCATCTCCCTGAAGCTGACCCAGCTGGGACTCGACATCGACACCGATTTCTGCTACGAGAATCTCCTTGGGATCGTCCGCCGGGCCGAGGAACTCGGCAATTTCGTGCGGATCGACATGGAGGACTCGGAGCACACGCAGACCACGTTGGACGTGTTCTACCGGGTGTTCGAGCAGTACCGGAACGTAGGGATCGTCATCCAGTCCTACCTGCACCGCAGTGAGGCCGATATCGAGCGCCTGGTCGAACTCGGCGCGTCGGTTCGGCTGTGCAAGGGAGCGTACAGCGAGCCCGCGTCCGTCGCGTTTCAGGAGAAGAGCGAGGTCGACGGAAACTTCGTCCGCCTGATGAAGATGCTGATCGACGGCGGAGCGCCCACGGCAATCGCCTCGCACGACGAGAGGATGATCGACGCGACGCTGGAACACGTCTCCCGGAACGGGATACCGGATGACGCGTTCGAGATTCAGATGCTCTACGGCGTGAGGAGGGACTACCAGAGGCAGCTGGTAGCCAACGGCCTGGGGATGAGGATCTACCTGCCCTACGGATCCCAATGGTACTCGTATTTCATGCGCCGCATGGCGGAACGGCCGGCGAACCTTCTGTTCGTCATGCGCGCCGCGATGGGCGATTGACGCCAAGGAGAGAGATGACGTGGTGACGTTCACGGATGGAGCGAAGGCGCACGTAGTGGCCTTTCTCGCGGAGGAGTCGGAACCCCTCGCGGTACGGATAGAAGTGCTCGATTCGAGCCCGCTGGCCCCCCAGTACGACCTGGCGCTGATCGAGGAATCCGAGAAGGAAGCCGGTGACCAGATCTACGAGCAGGGAGGGTTCGAAGTGGTGGTCCCCCGGTCCAGCGTGGACCTCCTCAAGGGGGCGACCGTCGATTGGGTGGAATCGATGCAGGGAAGCGGCTTCAAGGTCGAGAATCCCAACATCGTGCCGATCGGTCAGGGCCTGGCCGATGGCCCCCTCGCCGACCGGGTGAAGCAGGTCATCGACATGCAGGTCAATCCGGCGATCGCCAGCCACGGAGGCAGCGTCGGACTCGTCGAGGTACGCGAGGACGTCGTCTACCTCGAGATGATGGGTGGCTGTCAGGGCTGCGGCATGGCCGCGGCCACGCTCGCCCAGGGCATTCGCAGGATCATCATGGAGAACGTGCCCGACGTGAAGGACATCGTGGACGTGACGAACCACGAGGCGGGGGTCAATCCCTACTATTGATCGGACGGCACGTTGAAGCGCCGTGATTTCGTTTCGACCGCGACCACGGGGGCGCTCGGACTGAGTGTCCTCGGCTCCGGGGCGCTTCACGCGTCGATCCCTCGCCACCTCGGTCGACCGAATGCTGATTTTAGCGGCTGGCTGTGGATCGGACGCCGCCCCGAGAAGTCACCAGCGGATTGGCAGGCCCTGTTCACTCGCCTGCGCGGTGCCGGCTTCAAGGGAATCCTGGTCGGCGGTGCGTTCGACCCGGCCATGGCCGATGCGGCTCACTCGGCCGGTCTCGAGTACCATCGGTGGATGTGGATCCTGAACCGGGCCGGAGACACCTGGGCCAGGGAGAACCACCCGGAGTGGTTCACGGTGAGCCGAAACGGGGATTCCACTCTCGACGTGCCGCCCTACGTCAACTACTACCGGTGGGTCTGCCCCTCCCGGGGCCCTGTCCGCCAGTACCTGCGGGGCGTGATCGACGAAGCCGCCGCCCAGCCCGGGCTGGATGGCATTCACCTGGACTACATCCGGTACTGTGACGTCATACTTCCACGCGGCCTGTGGGATAGATACGACCTCGTACAGGACCGTGAACTTCCAGAATTCGACTTCTGCTACTGCGAAGAGTGCCGGGAGCAATTCGGGCGCCTGACCGGACGAGACCCGCTCGAGGCCGACGACCCTCCGTCAGATCCCGACTGGGCGCGATTCCGCTGGGACAGCGTCACACGGGTCGTGACCGACCTCTCGGAGGTAACGCACGCACGCGGACTGTCCATCAGCGCAGCGGTGTTCGCCACCCCCTCGCTGGCCCGGAAGCTAGTACGCCAGGCGTGGGATGAATGGCCCGTCGACAGACTGTTCCCGATGCTGTACCACCCGGCCTACGACCAGGATATCCCGTGGATCGGTCGCAGCGTCGAAGAGGGAATCCGCGCCCTGCAAGGCACGAACACGGAATTGAGTGCCGGGCTCTACCTCCCGGCCCTGGCCCCCGAGGAACTCGCGGAAGCGATACGCCTGTCCCGCGCGGCCGGCGCCGCCGGGTTCTCCCTGTTCGACATCAACCCGATGACCGACGATCACATCGCCGCCGTCGAGGCCACCATGCGCGAACTGAGCCCGAAGCCGCTCCAACCCGCGGGTTGAGGACCTGCCCCGCCAATCCAACTTCTCCGAAATCCGCAGCGCGGCCTCGTGCTGAGGTGCCGTCACGCGCGGCGGGCGGCCCCTCCTCAGCTCCGTCACCTCCGGCGGGCGGCCCCTCCTTCCGGAGCGAGCCTCCGTAGCGCCTGGATGCCGGACGCCGTAAGGCCCACTGTCACATCGCGAGGACTCGCTCGCGAAGGGAGGAGGGGCCCCCGCCGCGAGGACTCGCTCGCGAAGGGAGCTGGGGTCCCCGCCGCGTCGTGTAGGGAGGAATTACCCCCGCCGCACTTGTCTGACGTTCACCTGAGTATCGCCGCGATACCCGTATCCGTCGGCATCTTCTCCGCCGGCAGCACCAGCGCCCTCCCCCCGTACTGGATCGTCACCTCCGCCAGCTCGTCCAGGAGATCGACGGCGCCGCCGTCCGGGTCGGTCCCGCCTTCGCGGATGATCTTGGTGTCGCCCGAAGTTCGGTCGAACCGGCCCCACACCGTCCGGCCCTTCTCCGCAAGCAGAAGTCGGATCCTCCCCGCGACGGCCAGGCGGGCGATGGCCGCGAGCTCGGACTCGGTCTTGCTCCGCCCGTAGGACCTCTCCCACAGGTCGAGGGCGACGTCCAGCTTGTCCTCGACCGACTTCCGCGCGATCGGCCAGGCTGCCGCGTGAATCCTGGTCTCGTCCCACCCGGAAACGCTGCCGACTATGCCTTCGTCGGTCAGGTTCTCCAGCTTGCTTATGCTGCGATAGATCGGATGGTAGTAATCCACCGCGGCCAGTATGATCGGGCCTATCTCGTCCGCCAGGAGGTCCCGGACACCCGAGTCGACGGCTCGGAAGAACTTCTCCAGCTCCTGCTTCGTATCGTCCTTGCCAGCGCCGTGACCGTGGAAGACGGGCGCCGAGCCGCGGCCACGCGGGCTGCGAAGATTGAGCCGGTCCACGACGACCTCGGTGCCGAGGGCTTCCTGAAGGCTGCTGGGCACGGCAGCCAGGTTGACCGGCGCCATCTCCGAAACCGAGCCTTCCCACATGCGGACTTCGTTCTGTGTCACCGACAGTACCCAGAATCGTTCCGGCGCTTGCAGGAACTCGATCAGGGGCCGGGTATGGAAGGTCGGTCCTACGACGACCATGTCGGGCATGTGCACCGGCAGGCGGTAAAGTCGTCCGAAATCGCGCGACGCAAACAGCGCCAGGCCCTCGGCCTGGTGGCGCCAGAAATCCTGGTCGCTGATCAAGGCCTCGAGGGGGGCCATAACGTCGTCGACCCCATCCGTACCATCACCCGAGAGGATTCCCCTCGCCTCGTCGATGGCGGCCCTCAGCCGCAAGGGTTGAGCGGCTACGTCAGCGCCCCTGCGGTGAGTCTCCATGTAGATCGAGACGGCGGGAGCCGTGTCGACCTGAAACAGTTCCTTGAGTTGATCTCTTCCGAAGTAATCCACGAGAACCCTCGCCCTCCTTCCAGGGGAAAGCGGGCCGGGGGTAATCGGCATGATCCCCCCGGCGCCATGGAACGGCAGTCAGTCGTCTTGCTCGACCAGGCCGCCCAGAAGCATTCCGACTATGGAAATCACGATTGCGCCCAGCACGGCGGATCCGAAGCCGGCCAGCTCGAACCCCGGTGTGAGCGCGGCCGCCAGGTACAGCATCGCGCCGTTCACGCACAGATAGAACAGCCCCAGCGTGATGACCGTCAGGGGCAGCGTCAGGAGTACGGCGATCGGCTTGAGCGTGGCGTTGATGAGGCCGATGACGATCGCCGCGATAAGAATCGCCTGCGTGTCGGATGCCTCGATTCCGGGGACCAGGCGGACAGCCACGTACAGGGCCGCCGCGTTGATGAGCCACCTGAGGATGAGTTTCACGTCGCAGCCCCCCGCCCGATGTGAAGGGTCGCGCGGACACGGCGCCGCCGGGACGACGCCGTGCGCACGACCGGAAGACTCAGAATGCCGGAAGCAAGCTGAACTGGAAGAACCAGCCCTTGTCCGGACGCGTGATCGGATTCACGAAGTCCAGTTCCATGATCAGGAAGCCGAGAAGATTCAGCCGGCCCGCGAGGCCCACGCTGGCCACGACCTCGCTGCAGTTCACCAGAATGACCTGGTCGCTCCCGTTGCAGGTGAAATCGGGTGAGACCCCGTCACGCCATGCCACGCCCGCGTCGAAGAACGGGGCGATCTCGATCGGAGGCGCCCCGGCCGACGGAATCACTCCGAAGAAGCCAAGCAGCGGAATCCGGTACTCGAAATTGGTCGAGAGGATACGGGTACCGAACAGGTTGTTGAACACGTCGCACGAAGACGTCTCGGTCGACCCCGCGCATTCCTGGGCGCTGAACGATCCGTCGCTGAACCCGCGAATGATCGACGGATACCCGAGATACAGGTCTGACAGCACGCGTACGTTCTCATAACCCGGAACGGGATCGTCGGTGATGTCCCCCCAGGTGGCCTGCGAATCCGACCCGTACCGGCCGAAGTGCATGATCCGGAACGCGAACGTGGTCGGCCGGACCGGCATGATGTACCGGCGGAAGTCCACCAGGGCCGTCACGTAGTTCAGATCCCCGACACGCGGCGAGACCTCGAACCGGTAGCGCTGCCCGAGGATCGGCCCGGTGCCTCCGAAGATCGTGTTGTCATACACGAGAGCCGCCGCCGCCGTACCCATGTTCAGGGAGCCCGGCGAAGGCAGTTCCACGGTCTCCCGGCTGACCTCGGCACCGGAGAACGACAGCTCACTGGTGCGGACTTCGTTGTGGAAGTCGATGCCCTGGAACCCGGCCGTCATCTCGATCCGGTTCGCCCGGTTGAGCGGGAAGCTGAAGCCCCCCGTGGCGATCCGATTCACCTGCCATTCGCGCAATTCGGTCTCGACGTACACGCCGTTTGCGTTGTCCACCTGGAGTCCGAAACGCCGCGTGACATAGGGAATCTGGCCGATCTCGGCATTCCAGTTCCAGCGCGTGCGTCGGTTCTCGTATCCGACGACCAGCGCCGAACTCCGGAGGAGGTTGCCGTTGGCCGTGTTGATGTTGAACAGGGTGCTCAGGTTCCGGTTGCCGAGCATGTCGCTGAAGTAGAGCGAGATGCCGCCGGCCAGGAACGCTCCGTAGCGGTCCGCACCCGCCGCGAGTTGCGGCTGACTCACGTAGTCCAGCGTGATTCCGGGACGGTAGTCCGTGCTCCCGAACGTCAGGGTGTCGGCCAGGCCGAGCTCGGGCTCATCGAGGAGTACGCTCACCAGTCCGGGAGAGCGATCCTGCGGAGGCAGCATGGCGGGACTGAGCCCCGCGATCGCTTCCTCGATCGGCTCCCCCTCCAGGTCGGCTTCCACGTCGATTCGGTACAGGTTGTAGTCGCCGCGCTCGAACGCCGTGTATACGAGCCGATTCGCCCCGTGCGCGGAGGAGATGGCCGGACTGAGAGCCGTAATTCCGCTGACCCCCGTGACGAGGTCGGTGACCTGGTACAGGTTCCCGCCCTGGAATTCGTAGCGGTAGACGTTGCTGATCCCGCTGACATCCGTCACGAAGTACAGGCTCTGGCCGTCCGGGGCCCACTGCGGGTCGATGTGCTTGCCCACGCCGAACACCGGCATGGCCTGGATCTCGCCGCTGGACGGGTCGATCAGCCCGAGTCGATAGTTGCCGTAATCCAGTGTGGTCAGGTCGGTCGAGAATCGATCCGTCACGAACGCGATCGCGCCGCCATCGGGCGACCAGGAGGGCTGCAGGTCCGAGTAGAAATCGGAGGTCAACCGGCGCAGTTCCTCGGTTTCGATATCGAGGATGAACAGGTCCGTGTATCCGTTCACGATCGCGGCGAACACGACGCTCCGGCCGTCGGGGGAGAACGAGGGCGTGTAGACCTCGCCCAACTCCGGGAAACGGACCTCCTTCACCTTCTTGCCGGTCTCCGCCTCCATGATCGTCAGGGCCGGGCGACCCTTGACGATGACCCCGAACGCAAAGTGCTGCCCGTCCGGGCTCCAGGCCCCGGACGAATTGATGAACTGGAGACTCTCGAAGTGCGAGTCCACGGCCGCCTTCGTGAGGCGACGGATGGTCTCGCCAGTCTCCGCGTCCGCCAGGAACATTTCGATGGCGAACAGGTCCTTCTCCGAGAGAAACACGACCCGCGAGCCGTCCGGGCTGAGCGAGGGCCCGATGTTCAGGCCACCCCCACCCAACTTCTGCGAGATCAGCTGGGTCGCGTTGCCGTGCTGCGGCAGTGGCGGCAGATCCTTCAGATCCGGGATCCCCCTCTCCTCGTCGGGGGCGCCGGGGTCCTCACCCGGCTCAGCATCAGGGTCATCCGGGTCGACGAACGCGAAGTTCGCCCGGTCGCCCAGGGCATCCTCGGCCACGGTGGCGTAGGCATCGTAGATCGCCTGGTGCCACTCGGCCTCGAGTTGCGGGATCGGGATCTGGAGCACCGCTTCCAGCGCCTGCTCCGGGTTTCCGGTCTGGCCGGCGACCTTGAGCGCTTTGCCGACGGCCTCGTCGCCCCACTTCCCGGCCACGAACGCCCAGAACGCCTGGCCCCAGCGGTACGGGAAGAACTCCCACTGCCGGGTCGTCAGGTCGCGGAGCGTGGGCAGCCGACAGTTGCACGCCGCCGCATCCCGCATCCACATGGCCGTGTGGGCGTCGACCGGACCGACCGACAGGTACTCGGCCATCCCCTCGATGAACCACAGTGGCAGCAGGAGTGCGGTCGGGCCGCGAAAACCGATTCCACCGTCGCCCGTCAGGCTGGTGATGTCGAACTGGAACGCGTGAACCAACTCGTGCCCCAGCACGTGGTCCGACTCGGCCAGGGTGCCGGCGAGAGGAAGAACGATCCGCCGCTTCAGCACCTCCGTCACACCACCCGTCGACTCGCCGAGCTGCCCGAACACCGCGTTGGTCTGCTCGAAGTCGGGGTGGCTGGCGTACAGGATCAGCGCCTGGCGACCCTTGAGCTCGTGATCCAGGAGTCGGCCGATGCGAGCGTACCAGCGCTCCGCCATGCGGCCCGCTTCCCCGATGATGCTCTCCATCTCGGGGTAGTAGTAGATGTCGAAGTGCTCGGTCTGCAGGACCTCGGTGTCGAAGGTCTTGTACTGGACCTTGTTTCGACCGAAGTACTGAGCATCGGCCGAATCCGGCAGAGTGACCGCTCCCAGCAGGAGCGCTAGAAAGAAGAGCAGTGCCCTCGAAACGAACGGGCCACGTGTCATATCGTTCCTCCGTGGTCCGAAGGCACCGCGCCTCCGGAGAAAAATACCGCCCCTCACGTGCGGTTCAGATCCATACCCGCCCTGGCCGACCGTGTTTCTCGACGACGCCCGGCCGGACGCAATTTCAGTTGCAGGGTCGTACCATTCCATCATAGCGGTCGCGCGCCCGCTCCGCCTGCTCCAGATCATCGTATGGGCCTAGGAAAACTCGAGTTAGCCCATCCCCACCCGGCTGCTGGACGACCGGCAGTCCGCGATCCCGGAAGCTGCTGGCAACGCTCGCCGCATTCGCCGGGTCCGAGAAGGCGCCGACCTGCACCATGCTGCACGACAACATGGCCGACATCTCGACAACCGAGATTCGCACCCGCGCGGTTCCCGGCCCCAGCATCTCGATCTCCCGGGCCGCCGCCATGGACAGGTCGATGATCCGGTCGTCCACGAACGGTCCGCGGTCGTTGATACGCACCTCGGTCCGGAGCCCGTTGTCCAGGTTGTGGACCTGGACTCGCGTCCCGAACGGCAGTCGCTTGTGGGCCGCCGTCATCTCCTCCATGTCATAGACCTCGCCTGAGGCCGTACGCTTCCCGTCAAACCCGGGTCCATACCAGGAAGCGATTCCCTGCTCTGACCAGTTCTCGCTGACGCTGGTCATGGGAGGCGGAGTCGTTCCCCCGCATGCGGCAAGCAACAGGGAGGCGGCGACGAGCGCGAGTCGGACGGAACGGAGGTAGCCCATGAGATTCAAGTTACGGCCGTCGGGCACTCGGCGGGAGTAGTTTGGCGGCACCGGGAGTACGATCGGCCGATTGCGGCCAACGTCGCGAGGCCACACGATTCCACGTCGACAGAGTCAGATCCACTCGGAACCGGACACCTGCGGAGAGCCGCCATGAAGGACACTGAATACAGCATGCACCGGCCCCTGCCCGGGGTGACGTTCGACGAGGCCATCGAGGTCGTGACCGACGCCCTGAAGGAAGAGGGATTCGGAGTCCTGACGAGGATCGACGTGGCCGAGACGTTGAAGACCAAGATCGGCGCCGACTTCCGCCCGTATGTGATCCTCGGGGCCTGCAACCCGGTGTTGGCCAATGATGCGCTCTCCGCGGATGACAACATCGGCCTGATGCTGCCCTGCAACGTCGTGGTCGCCTCCGCCGAGGGCGGCGCCGAGGTGGCGTTCG
>JAMJQV010000284.1 GCA_023554435.1 Gemmatimonadota bacterium
CCGGGGAGCGGTGATGATCGATCGGGATGGCCGGCTCGGACACCTGCTGGGGGACTGGGTGGCCTGGTCCGCTCGGCATGCCCGGGTGGTGACCGGGCTCAGTCTCGTCATGCTGGTGCCGATGGCGTGGTTCGCGTGGACCCACCTGACCGTGAACGCGGACACCGGAGAGCTGGTCTCTGACGAACTCCCGTGGCGACAGGCTCACGACGATCTCGCGGCTGATTTTCCACACCTTCTCGACGACATGCAGATCGTCATCGACGGGCGATCACCGGAGATTGCGGCGGAGGCACAGCGCCGCCTGGCTGAGGACCTCTCCGCCCGGGGCGATGTGTTCAGTTCCGTGTACGCAGCAGGCGGAGGTGACTTCTTCGAGCGACACGGACTGCTGTTTTCCGCCACTGAGGAGTTGGAGGACCTGCGGGCCCGGATGAGGGACTACGGTCCGATGTGGCTCGCTCTGGAAGAAGATCCCTCGCTGGGAGGTGTGGCTTCCGTAGTGGAGCAGCTGGCGGCTGAAGACTCCGTTGCCGAGCCGGGTATCGCCCCGATTCTGCTGGCCATCGGAGGCGCGTTCTACTCCAGTCGGAACGGGAACTACTTCAGCTTTCCGTGGATGGACCTGACGCGGGGGAAGCGCTCCGAGACGGCCGATCTGCGGCGTTTCGTCCTCGCCAAGCCCATCCTCGACTTCGACTCGTCCAGGCCCGCCGGAGCCGCCATGCAGGCGGTTCGCGAGAGCGCCGCCCGTCTCGAGATGGACCCCCGGGCCGTCCGGGTCCGCATCACCGGATCGGAGGCCTTCGAGCACGAGTCGATTGATTCAGGCCTCTCCGACGTTCCCCGGCTCGTGACGGGCGCCCTGATCCTGGTGTCCATCATCCTGCTCGCGGCTCTCAGGTCCGTTCGGCTTCTCATGGCGTGCCTGTACGTGCTCTTTGCCGGACTGGTCGGCACCGGGGCATTCGCAGCCCTGGCGGTGGGCAGCCTGAACATGATCTCCGTGGCCTTCGCGATCCTGTACGTCGGCCTGGGCATCGACTACGCGATCCATTTCTCCCTGAACTACGTGGAGGCGAGAGGCGAGTCCGGTTCCCACACCGAAGCCATGCGTCGTACGGCAGGAAAGGCGGGGGTGGCACTTTTCTTCAGCGCCGTGACCACCGCGCTGTGCTTCTACGCGTTCATGGCGACCGACTTCACGGGAGTGGCGGACCTGGGCAAGATCGGTGGAACCGGAATGCTGATCAGTTTCGTGGCCACCGTCGGCCTGCTTCCCGCCCTACTCAGCCTGCGCCCGTTCCGGCTGCCGGAGCCCGGTTCCAAGAGGCTTGCTCGGAGTACCGATCGAACCCGTCCACGCCCCAGCCCCATGGCCTGGCTCGACAAGGCGGTCTCGCGGTGGTGGCGGCCGATTCTGGCAGTGGCGCTCGTGCTGGCGATCGGCTCGGCGTTCCTGGTGCCCCGCGTCCGCTTTGACCAGGACGTCATCAACATGAGCGATCCGGCCTCCGAGTCGGTGGTGACGCTTCGAGAGCTCCTCGAGGACCCGAACACGGCGGTGCGCGCCGTGTCCATGACGGAGCCGGACTCGGCCAGCGCGGCCGCGGTCGCAACCCGGATCGAGGAGATCGACGGTGTGCGTGGGACCATGACGCTGAGCACCTTCGTCCCCTCCGATCAGGAGGCCAAGTTGGGGATCATCGCCGGACTGGCCGACGACCTCGGGCCCCCGCCGGCTCGCGTCGCCCACGCTGCGGGTGGGCGTGAGGGCGATGAACACGATTACGCCGAGCGAATCGCCGCGGTGGAGCGACTCCGTGACACGGCATCGGGCCTGTACCTGGAGGGGGACTCGGCTACCAGTGCGGCGGCACGGCAGCTCCTCTATCTCATCGACTCGTGGCGCGCTTCGCTGGAGGTGTGGCCTGAAGGAACTCGCGCGTCCATCGCCGGGGGACTCGAAATGTCGCTGGTTGGGACCCTGCCCCTTGTGCAGGCCAGCTTCCGGAAGGCTCTGACTGCAGGTCCCGTCACGAGGGACGAACTCCCAGGCGCGCTCCGGGAGCGCTGGGTGGCGGCAGACGGAAAGGAGCGAATCCAGGTCCTGCCCGCCCAGCGCATGGACACCCCGGAGAAACTCAGGGACTTCATCGAAGCGATTCAGAAAGAAGAGCCGGCGATCACCGGCATGCCGGTCGAGAACATGGAACTCGGCAAGGTCACGGTTCGAGCGTTCCGGCAGGCGTTCGGTCTGGCGCTCCTGGCGACGGCCGTCACCCTTCTGGTTCTGCTTGGCGACCCACGCTCGAGCGCCGTCGTGATGACGTCACTCGTTCTCGCCACCCTGCTGACGGGAGCCGCGGCCGTGTTGTGGGACATCTCGTTCAATATCTCGAACATCATCACGCTGCCGCTTCTGCTGGGAATCGGAGTGGACGCCGGAATCCACATGGTGCACCGTCGACAGCAAGGCCAGGCCGGAGAACGACTGCTCGACACGGCGACCGGGAGGGCGATTCTGTACAGCGCGCTCACGACCATGGCCGGATTCGGGAACCTGACGCTTGCCAGCCACCGGGCGATCGCGGGGATGGGCGCTCTCCTCATGGTCGGGATGACCGCGGTGCTGATCTGCACCCTGGTCGTGCTTCCGGCCATCATGGCGCGGCGGGACAGCCGCAGGCCGGCAGCCCTGAGACCTGCCGCTTCCCCGGGGGGCGACTGATGCGGAGGCCCGGAATGCACCGTCCCGTTCCGCTTCTCGCCTGGATTGTCTTTGCCATTCTGACCGTCGGTAGGGCCGAGGCGCAGGAGAGCCGGGCTCGCTGCTGCGCTCACTTCGACTACGTGCTCGAGAAGACGATCTTCAAGGTCGACGCGGTTCGCCTCGATCTCACGATTCGTGACGAGACGCCAGATCGGGTGGAGGAACTCGTAACCGGGCGAGCCGATCCCCGTGCATGGTCGGACTCGGTCGCGGCGATGTACCTGGGCGTTGATCGGGCGAGCGTCCGCATGACCTTCCTGCGATCGTTCGGCCTGAACCGTTTTCTCGATGCCAATCGCGACGTGATGGAGAAGCTCGCGAAAGCCGGCTTGATCACCGAGGAAGAGCTCGAGGACCTCGACGCGGAGAACCGGGCCCGGTTCGCAGGCCTGGCCGAGGATGGAATCCGGGATGGGGACGTAATCGAGCACGAACTGCGCGGAGACACGGTCACCACCCGTTACACGGACGTGACGGGCGCCGTGCGCATCGATGGACTCCTGGTCGGCTCCGCGGAACGGAGAATGCTGCTGGGATCCCTGTTCGGCCCCAATTCGGAGTTCAGGAACGGCCTGCTGGACCTCGTGTTCACCAGGGCCGCAACCTCCGGCTCCGGTGAATAGGCCGGATCGAGTCCGGCCCCTCCGTCAGTACGCCTTCAGCTCCTCCATCGCGGCCGCAATGTCCGGCACCTGCGGAAGGATCTCCGCCTCCAGCTGCGGCGCGTAGCCGACGAACGTGTCGGTGGCCGCGAGCCTCCGCACCGGCGCGTCGAGCCATTCGAACAGCTCGTCCGCGACCCGGGCCGCGATCTCGGCGCCCCACCCCCACGACTTCGAATCCTCGTAAGCCACGAGGACCCGGTTCGTGCGCTTCACGGACTCGGCGATCGAGTCCATGTCGAGCGGATTCAGGGTGCGCAGATCCAGCACGTCGGCCTGGATCGGCCGCCCCTCACGCTCGAGCGCGCGCAGGGCCTTCCGGGTGCGCTCGACCAGCGCCCCATAGGTGACGACCGTCATCTCGTCGCCCTCCTCCACCCGGTTCGCTCGACCGAACGGAATCATGTAATCGGGGCCCGGATACCGGCCCTTGTTGTACGTCTGCCGGTACAGGTGCTTGTGCTCGAGAAACAGGACCGGGTCGTCACAACGGATGGCCGTTCGGAGCAGGCCGTTCGCGTCCTCGGCGTTCGAGGGGCATACCACGTGCATGCCGGGGGTATGCGTGAACAGCGATGCCCCGGTCTGCGAGTGGTAGATCGCCCCACCCGACAGGTAGCCGCCATACGTGGTGCGGACGACCAGCGGCGAGGTGAAGGCAGCGTTCGAGCGCCACCGCATGGTGGCGACTTCGTTGCGGAGCTGGTGAAACGCGGGCCAGATGTAGTCGAAGAACTGGATCTCGACCACCGGCTTCATGCCGCGCAGTGCCATGCCGACGGCACGGCCCACGATGTTGGCTTCGGCGAGCGGCGAGTTGAACACCCGATCCGATCCGAATTCCCGCTGGAGGCCCCAGGTGACCTTGAATACGCCACCCTTCCCCTTCAACTCGTCCATGTGCTGCTCGCGGGACACGTCCGCCACGTCCTCGCCGAACACCACGACGCTCGAGTCCCGCCGCATTTCGTCCCGCATGCAGGCGTTCAGCAGATCCACCACCGTGGTGGGGTCGCCCTCGAAGGCAGGGTCGGTGGCAAACGCGACGGAGGTCGGGTCCACCTCGCCGGAGAACACGTGGTCATACACCGTGTCGGGTCCGGGCTGGGCCTGTTCGGATGCGAGTTCGCTGGCCTCCACGACATCGGCGTCGACGCTCTCCCGCAGGGCTTCGAGATCGCCCTCGGTCGCGATCCCGGCGCTCACCAGGAAGGCTGCCATGTTGGTGATCGGATCGCGGGATTCTTCCTTGTCGCGCTCGACCTCCGGCTTGTACATCCGTTCGTCGTCGGACATCGAGTGGCTGTAAGGCCTCGTCACGTGCGCGTGTACGAGGGCCGGACCCCGCCGGGCACGACAGTGCTCGGCCGCCCTGCGCATGGCTCCGTACGAAGCGATCGGGTTCGTGCCATCCACCTCGATCACCAGGAGATCCGGAAAACTGGCGACGAGCTTCGAGATGCTGCCGCCGGCCGTGTTGACCTCGACTGGCACCGAAATGGCGTACCCGTTGTCCTCCACCAGGTAGATCACGGGCAGCTTGAGATTCGATGCCGTGTTGAGCGACTCCCAGAACTCTCCCTCCGAGGTCGTCCCGTCTCCGGTCGTGACCAGCACCACCTCATCGTCGTGGAACTCGACACCCGCGTCGACCATTCCCGTTCGACCCGCGCGAACGCCGGCCTCAGCGCACCCCACCGCCTGCAGAAACTGCGTGCCGGTGGGGCTGGAGACGCTCACCAGGTTGTGGTCCTTGTGACCCCAGTGAGACGGCATCTGACGACCGCCACTGGCCGGATCATCCGCCGCCGCGACTCCCTCGAGGAACATCTCGTACGGCGTGACTCCCAGCTGCAGCGCCAGCGCACGATCCCGGTAGTACGTGAAGAACCAGTCGTATGCCGGGCGCAGGGCCATTCCTGCCGCCACCCCGATCGCCTCGTGCCCCGCACCGCTGATCTGGAAGAAGATCTTCTGCTGGCGCTTCATCAGGAGCTCGCGGTCGTCGATGCGCCGCGACAGGTACATGGTGCGGTACATGGACAGC
>JAMJQV010000285.1 GCA_023554435.1 Gemmatimonadota bacterium
TTCGCGTACAGGTTGTCGTCAGCGAACAGCACCGCATGTCCCGGCATCCGCCGGATCTCTTCCACCACCCGATCCACCTGGCGGAAACGGGGCTTCCAGCCGACGTAGGCGTGCAGGGCGCAGAACTCGCAGCCGAACGGACAGCCCTTACTGCCCTCCACCACCCACGGGATCTGGTAGTACTCCGTCCGCAGCAATTCCCGGCGAGGCTCCGGAGAGCGATCGAGGTCCGCCAGTCCAGAAGCACGATAGAGGGAATCCATCCCGCCGTTCCGAAGGTCCTCCAGGAGCTGCGGCCAGGTGAGCTCGGCCTCGCCTACGACCACCGAGTCCCCGTGCCGCATGGCTTCCGCCACATTCAGGGACACGTGGATGCCACCGAGCACGACCGGGACGCCGCGCGAGCGGTACCTCGCCGCAAGCTCGTACGCATACGGCGCCGTCGGCGCCTGCACGGAGATCCCTACGAGGTCGGGATCCCAGTCCCACGGAATCTCCTCTACGGACTCGTCGATCACCCGGACCTCGACGTCCGGCGGGGTGAGCGCGGCGACCGTGAGCAGGCCCAAGCCCGGGTACCCGATTCCCTGTCGTAGACGGCGACGCTCCGCGACGGCCAGGGAGCGGGCCGTGGTCACCGGGTCGATCAGGAGGACACGCAAGGCGCCTCCCCCTTCTCGGCGACGAATTCCGCGATCCGGGCGATGGTGGCGAAGTTCAGGGCCACGAGGTCGTCGTCCTCCACCCGGATCCCGAACCTGTCCTCGAGATACAGGACCAGCGTCATCACGCTGCCGGAGTCCACGATTCCGCCCTCCAGCAGGAGGTCGTCGTCCGCAAGGGACTCGGCGGTGTCGCCACGCAGGATGTGACGCAGGATGTAGTCGCGGACGTCGGCGGCGATCGCCTCAACGACAGGACCGTTGCCATTCATGCAGCCCCCCATTGTGCCGCGTCGAAGAACCCGGCGTACGCGTAGGATTCCAGCGTTCGCCGCACGCCATCGGCGAGAGTTTCGGTGTGTTCGAATCCGAGGTATCGTCGTGCCCGGCTCGTGTCGCACCCCCACCACTCAGGCGGCGGTGCCGTGCGGCGCCGGGACGCATCGGGTGAAAGGGAATCCCGGCGCCCCTCGCTCTCCTCCGCCCGACTCCTGCCCGCCGGATCGAGCGCTTCGATTCGCGAAATGAACCGATCCGCCAGCGCCGGCTCGATCCGCTGCTCCGAGCCGAGCCCGGCCAGCGCGTTGGCCACCGCGTCCCGCACGTCCGCCCAGTCGCAGGACGCCGGGGCGGCGATCAGGAGAACCGTGCCGCTGTCGACGCTCGATGACAGACAGCGCTCGCAGGCCCGTACGAAGTCGTCCACGTACACGAGGCTCAGGGAGCGGATTGGACTCGTCCAGCTGCCGGGAGGCGACCGGAACCAGGTGTCGAGATAGCCGGCACCGCGGGCGTCACCCGGTCCGTAGACGAACGAGGGCCGCAGAATCGTGATCGGCAGGCGGGACGCGAACTCCAGGGCCCTTCGCTCGGCCGCGAGTTTGCTGGCACCGTAGGCGCTGGCGGGCGCACAGGAGTCGGTTTCGCGGAGCCGTATTCCGTCCCGCCGGGGGCCCATCGCCGCCACGGTGCTGACGATGACCAGGCGCTGCAGGTCGCGGCACCGGGCGGCACAGGCTGCAACCAGGCGTTCGGTGCCCGTCACGTTTGCGAGCTCGTACTCCTCGAGCCTGCGCGCCGTCAGGCGCGCCGCGAGGTGCACCACGCAGTCCGCCTGCGCGAGCTCCGAGCCATAGCTGTCGGGCTCGGTCACATCCCCCTGCACCCAGCGGATGGACGATTCGCCGGGCTCCCTCGGCGGGCGCCGGCTCAGGGCCGTGACCTGCCGGCCGTTCGCTTCGAGCAGTCCGACGAGCCGCGACCCCACGAAGCCGCCCGCACCGGTCACGAACACCCGGCTCACCCGGGCACCTCAGCGCCGCGGTAGCGCGGCTGCGACAGGTGCAGGTACAGGGCGACCGGACCCGATCCCGCGGAGCGTGCGATGGCGAGCCGGTAACCAGCGGCACCATAACTGGCCACGTCCCAGTTCCGTGGCACGTTTCGCCCGCCCTCGACGTACAGCCGCCATCCACCGGCAATCCTGCCGACGATTCGGATGTGGCGGGGGTCGATCCGCATACCTCTTCCCGTCGCCTTGAGGACCGATTCCTTCGCCGTCCAGATGGCCGCCGGCAGGAGGTCTGGAGAGATCCCGGCTTCGCTCACGAGATCGAACTCGTCCGGTTCCGAGATCCGGAAGGCGAATTCGAGACCGAATCGATGCTGGGGCTCGACGTCCGCGCCGACGTCGGAGGGTCCGATCACTGCCAGCCCGGCCCGGCCGGTGTGAGCCAGGGAACAGCCGACTCCGTGCACTTCCCTGCCGGCTCTGCTCACCAGCACGGGTCTGCCGTCCCCGGAGTACCTCAGGTAAGCGACGTTCTCGGCGATCTCCGATCCCGTGAGATGCAGCGCGCGGTCGAGCGCCAGCCGAGACGCGAAATGGCCCTGCCGCCGGCGGTCCGGAATGCGGCCGAGCTCATGGGCAACCACCTCCCCGAGGCGCTCACGTGCGATGCGCAGGAGTTGCTGATCTGGCAACCTTGGTGACAGTGCGAGAACGGCCCGGACTCTGATCCGGCACCCCCTCGGAGCCGAGCGCAGAACGGCGTCAGCGTGTGCGGGCTGCACAATTGACCTCCCCGGGCCGAAGGTTTCAGGACGAGTAGTTGACCCGAAGTTCCGCTGTGCCGGTCAAGTGACGGTCAAGAAGACCGACCGGGGGCGCTCACCGCTGCCGGCGTGATACTCAGGAGGTGTCCAGGGGGGAGGGCACGCCTCTGCCGGAGGGAAACGTAGCGAGGGTCGGACGCCCCGGCTAGCGGAGCCGGCGACGGTGCGGCCGGATCGCTCGGCCCTCTGCGGGGGGCGCCAGCGAGCGGGGCCGCAGCCGTATCGCGGCCCCGCGCTGGAGGTGCTTCAGCTCGGCAGCTTGCCGGCGCCGTGGATCTTCACCGGCGCGCTTCGGATTCGCGGCGCAATGTAGTCCTCATTGTTCAGGAACCCGTGCGGCTCGCTGGAGACGCCTGTCCGGAACAGCGACGACCCGTCGGGATTCCCCGTGCCATCGAGGCTGTTCGTGAACACCTCGTGTCCCTTCTCCCACTGAGTCAATGCGCTGTTTTCTCCCGAGAGAATGATCTCGGTGAGTGGCTCGGTCAGGTCGAATTCCGCCATCGTGTGACTGAAGAACGACGGGTATCTGGCCGTACCCAGGGCCGGATTGAACAGATTGACGTTGATCCGGAACGCTCCGACGAAAGGTGCCTTTTTCGAAGCAGTGATGACGACCCTGTACTCGCCGGTCGTTCTGTCGAACACCAGGCGCATCTTCCGGACGTCGATCGGCCCCGTGTTGTCGCCCGCAGGGTCGTTGACCTGCAAGGCCAGGAAGTCATGGCCCTCCTCGCCGGCCGAACTGAGCCCTTCCACCTCTTCGAAAGATGCGAGTCCCGGATCCGGCTCTACCGGATTGTCGCACCCGACCACGATCAGCGTGGCCACGAGCAGCGATGTGAGCATTCGCATGGCTACCTCCCGGTTGTGAAGCGACCGCTCTCCGGCCTCGGGTCCCCGAGTCTCACCTTCGGTCCGACGAACTCGCAGATAGGAGCCGACGGGAGCGGTCGGGAACTGGCCTTACATGGAGCCTCAGACGGTCGGGTCAAGGAAGGGTCAAGCTGCCGAGCACGTCCCCGCCGATCGTCCCGGAGGTGTAGCGGAGCTCGCCTGACCTGTTGCCTGCAGGACTACTCGATACGCACCGCCACTTCGGAGTCTGCTCGCGTGAAGTCCCGATCCACGCACGTCGCGCTCACGAGGCGCCCCGTGGAAAGCGCCCTTTCGTGGGAAGTCTCGAAGAACCCCGCTTCACCGGAGTAGCAGAACCGTGC
>JAMJQV010000286.1 GCA_023554435.1 Gemmatimonadota bacterium
ATCGGCGCCTCACCCCAGTACAGCATCTTCTACGGAGATTTTCTGCGGGAGCCGATCAAGGGCGACGTGGACAAGAATGGCGACGAAACTGAGGCCGAGGCCGAGGCTGGGTACGCAGCGCCCGCCGACAGCACTTCGACCGACCCGAGCAGCTAGCGGCCCGTCTCCGCCGCGCCCTGGGCGAGCCGCCGCCTGGCGAGCGACGCGCTCCCGATCACTCCCGCCTGGGGCCCGAGCTGCGACTGCCGGACGTCGAGTCGATCGGCAAAGATTGGTATCGCGTCAGCCTTCACGGCTGCCGCCACCGCATCCACCAGGAACGGATTCCCGTCCACGACGCCGCCTCCGAGAACGATCCGGCGCGGGTTCAGGGCGTGTACTAGGCCCACGGCAGCGGCTCCCAGGTAGCGACCCGTTTCTTCGAGGAGTTCGGTCGCGAGCGGGTCACCGTCTGCGGCCGCCTGGCTCACGACGACGGCCGTGACCGGGCCCTTCCCCGCCGCATCCAGCATCGCCTGCCCGGCTGCCGGATCTGCCTCGATCGCCTCCCGCGCCCGGGCCGCAATTGCCCAGCCTCCCGCGTACGCCTCCAGGCAGCCCCGACGGCCGCATGTGCAGAGACGACCGTCCGCGACGAGCGTGGAATGTCCTAGCTCGCCCGCCACTCCGCGATCGCCGGTCAACAGCTGCCCGCTGCTCACGATGCCTCCGCCGACACCGGTTCCCACGAACATCACGATGAGGTCGTCGATATCGCGGCCGGCGCCATGTCGCCACACGCCCCACGCGATGGCCCGAACGTCGTTCTCGACCACGACCGGAATTCCGAGGACCGTCTCGAGCCGGTCCCCGAGCGGAAAGTCGCGCCACCCCAGGTTGGGGGCCGAACGCACGACACCCGAGTCGGCATCGACCTGGCCGGCGACACCTACGCCGACCGCGCCGATGCCGGACAGGTCGGGAGCACAGGCATGCACACAGCGGACGATGTCGGCCACGGCCTTCGACGGTCCGCCCTCCACGTCCGTCTGCGTCCGATGCGTGGCGACCACGCTGCCGTCTCGATCGACGACCGCTGCCTGGATCTTGGTGCCGCCGAGATCCACTCCGACCGTCAGCTCAGTTCCTGGAGCAGCCACAGATTCTTCCGATTTCAGGGATTCCACATGGTTGGCCGACTGCGACACGGCAAGGTAGCTTGAAACCTACCCAAAATCACCTGCCTCGTGGAGGGTGAGGTCATGCGTCTGTCGCTATTTCTTGCCGCCAGTATTGCCACCGCCCTTGTCGTCGCCTGCACCTCCGATGAACCGGACTCCGTTGAGTCGACCGCGGACGAATACGCGGCGGAGTGTTGCGCAATCACCATCCAGGCCATCGTCCCGGAAGGCACAGGCACGGTCTACCTCGCCGGAAACCTGCCCGAACTCGGGCCGTGGAACGCGGACGGGATGGTCATGACCGGCGACGGAGTCGAGCGGATCGCCCGGGTGCACGCCGCGCCCGGGACGGAGCTCGAGTACAAGTTCACGCTCGGGAAGTGGGAGTACGAAGCGCTCGGCCCGGACGGCCTCGTTCCCGACAATCAGCGACTGGCAGTTGAGGCAGACGCAGAAGTCTCCCATGAAATCGCCGCCTTCAAGGACCCCCTGCGGTGGATCGAGGACTGGAAGGGTTCCGGCGTCGAGGGCCAGCTCATCTACTGGTTGGACGTCGAATCCGAGTTCCTCGGACCGACGCGCCACGTCGAGGTCTGGCTTCCGCCCGGATACGACGAAGATCAGGAAGCCCGCTTCCCCGTCCTGTACATGAGCGACGGCCAGAATCTGTTCGATCCTCGCATCGCCAACACAGGTGTGGACTGGGGAGTCGACGAAGCGATCGTCAGGCTCGTGGAGACCGGCGTCATGCCGCCGGTCATCGTCGTCGGCGCCTGGAGCACGGACGAGCGGGGGCCGGAGTACTCGCCCTTGCACGGCGCATCCGATTACGCGCGGTTCCTCATCGAGGAGTTGATTCCGCGCGTAGACTCGGAGTTCCGCACCCTGACGGGCCCTGAGAACACGGCCCACATGGGCTCGTCGATGGGCGGACTCCTGTCCTTCTACCTCGTCACCCAACACCCGGACGTGTTCGGCTCCTGCGGCTGCGTGTCCACTCACTTCCCGTTGTCCGAGGCCGTATGGCAAGGCGTCGGGTACGGCGAGGCCGGAGAGACTCCCGATGAGACTCCGTTCATCGTCCGCGACATCGAGGCGGGACTTACGGTTCCCGAGGGCACCCGCTACTGGTTCGACTATGGCACGGAGGGACTGGACGGAGAGTACGGCCCGACGCATGAGGCCCTGCGAGCCAGACTGCTGGAGCTGGGGCTCGTGGAAGGCGAGGACTTCCTCATCACCGAGTACCAGGGCGCATTCCACACCGAGGCCTCGTGGCGGGAGCGACTCGACGACCCGCTGACCTTCCTGTTCGGCCAACGAGTGAATTAGAATTTACATTAAGAAAAAAATCTAACAAATTTATTATGAATGAATTAGCAACTTTGTATACCGTGGGAGCATCAGCCCTTTTCGCGGCCTGTTCGTCGCCGACGTCCCCGCCCGGACAGGCGGATGTATCGTCC
>JAMJQV010000287.1 GCA_023554435.1 Gemmatimonadota bacterium
CGATCTGGTCTCGGAACCCAGTTCCTCAGGCACATCGAGCGAACGCGCACCCTGGCTCTCATGGTACCGTCCGATTCCCCGGACCCGCAGGCCACGTACGAGCTCCTCCGTGGCGAGCTGCTGTCACACGACGCGGCGCTCGAGCAGATCCCGCACTGCCTGGTGATCACCAAGGCTGATCTGCGACCGGAGGACGAACGGGACTGGGACGTGGACGCCCCCGAGGCGTGGGGCAGTTTCGTGATCTCGTCGGTCAGCGGCGAGGGGCTGGGCGACTTCCTCAAGGGCCTGTGGGCCCGGGTCGAGGAAGAGAAGAAGCTGGATCGACTGGATCAGTCCGATCCTTTCGCGGAGCTGGAGGAGTGGCGACCCTGAGCGGCATCCGGGCCGGGGCCCACTCTCGACCCGCGCCTGTGCGGCGCATTGAGCGAAGCGCTTCGGAGTATCCGGAGCGCCTGACCCACCTGCACGACCCGCCTGACGGACTCTGGGCCCGCGGTTCGATCCGCCTTCCGCCTGACCGCATGATCGGGATCGTAGGCACGCGACGAGCAACCGAGTATGGCCGGAGGATGGCGCATGACATGGCTTTCGAGCTCGCCACGGCGGGTTGGGCGATCGTCAGCGGCCTGGCCTCCGGAATCGATGCGGCGGCCCACCGGGGCGCACTGGCGGCCGGTGGCACGACGATCGCCGTGCTCGGCTGCGGGGTGGACCACGTCTATCCGGTGGCCAATCGCGGGCTTTACGAGGCGATCGGGCGATGCGGGTTGTTGCTGAGCGAGTATCCCCCGGAGTGGACCCCCCGGAAGTTTCAGTTCCCCGAGCGCAACCGGATCATTGCGGCCCTGGGCTCAGCGCTGGTCGTGGTGCAGGCCGGCGAGCGAAGCGGCGCGCTGATTACGGCCGGGCAGGCGCTCAACCTGGGACGCGAAGTCCTGGCCGTACCGGGGGCCGCCGATCAGCCGGTCTCACGGGGTGTGCACCAGCTGCTTCGCGATGGCGCAGCGGTTGCCGAGACCGCGCTGGATGTACTCCGGCAGCTGTATGGTCCCGCCTATGACGGAACTCCCACGGTCCAGGGCACCCTGTTCGAAGCGGACGGCGGCTTGCCGGAAGCAGGGGTGCGGGGCTCGGCCGAGCGGCTGCGCGGGGTCCTTGCCGCCGGACCCGCGGCGGTGGCTGAGTTGTCCAGGCTGGCGGGGGTCGAGGTCCCGGAGGCGCTGGCCATGCTGTGTCGCATGGAAATCGGTGGCACGGTTCGCGCGTTGCCCGGCCATCGCTTCGAGTTGGTCAGGCGACCATGAGCGAGCGGCCAATCGAGGAGCCCCCGCCGCGGATCGCAGGAGCCGAACCTCCGGCAAGCCTGTACGTCCACTTTCCTTTCTGCGTGCATCGTTGCCACTACTGTGACTTCTCGGTCCACAGAACGACGGCGCCGCCCGTGATCGAATGGGCGGATTGCATCGAGCGCGAAGTAGACCAGTGGTTCCGTCGGACCGGTTGGAGCCGCCCGATCGCCCTGGAGACCCTGTTCGTCGGCGGGGGAACGCCCTCGTTGCTCGGAGACGGGATGTTGCGCCTGAGGGAGGTCCTCGGCGAGCGGTTCGACTTGGACTCCGCCGCCATTGAGTGGACTGCCGAATCCAACCCGGCCTCACTCGACGAAACCGTCGCCGGATCGTGGCTGGGCGCGGGGGTCAACCGGTTGAGCGTCGGCGTTCAGTCGTTCGACGACGACGTTCTCCGGTGGCTCGGCCGCTTGCACGATGCCGCCGGTGCGAGACGGGCCCTGGCCGCTGCTCGCTCGGCCGGCTTCGAGAGTCTCAACGCGGACCTGATCTTCGGCCTGCCCACGTCCATCGAGCGGCAGTGGGGTCGTGAAGTGGAGGCGATCCTGGAGTCAGGGGTCACCCACGTCAGCACCTACGGTCTCACGGCCGAACCGGGTACGCCGCTCCGGCGCCGCGTGAGGTCGGGCGACGTGGACATGGCGGGAGGGGAGAGCTACGCCCGCGAGTACCTGGCGGCGGTGGAGGCGTTGGAGGATGCCGGTTTCGAGCACTACGAAGTGTCGAACTTCGCGCTACCGGGTCACGAGTGCCTTCACAACTGGCATTACTGGGACGGTTCCGCTTACCTTGGGCTCGGGCCGTCGGCGCACAGTTGCATCGGTGGGGTCCGCGTCTGGAACGTCTTCCACTGGGCGGCGTACCGAAGGGCTCTCACGGACGGTGGCAGTGCGCTCGAAGGTCACGAATCGCCGGGGGCGGGCGAGAGTCGACTGGAACGACTCTGGCTCGCCTTTCGTACGAACCGGGGGCTTGCGTTGGACGATCCGCTGGCGGAGTCCGTACGCGCCCACGCCGGTGGCCTGATCGAGACCTGGCGGAGGGCCGGCTGGATGGAGACGGACGAAGCCAGGGTCCGATGCACAACGGAAGGATGGCTCCGGTTGGATGAGTTGGTCGCGGCATTGGACGGCCGAATGCCGAATGCCGACTTCGACGAATAGAGAACGGGCTGCGAGAAGGTGATGGCGTACGAGAGTCTTTCAGAGCGTGAGCGCACGATCCTGCAGGCGGTGATCGAGGCGTACATCGAGACGGCCGAGCCGGCTGGTTCGCGGCGGCTGGTGCGGCGCTACGACCTGGAGATCTCGGCGGCTACGGTTCGCAACACCATGGCCGACCTCGAGACGAAGGGCTTCCTTACGCACCCGCATACATCGGCGGGTCGCATGCCCACGGACCTGGCCTACCGCTACTACGTGGATAGCCTGATGGGCAGGCGGGACCTGTCGACGAAGCAGCGCGCCCGCATCGAGAAAGAGCTCACGGTTCGGCCCACAGCTTCGGAGTTGGAGTCCATCGTGCAACGAGCCGCGCGGGTCCTGGGGCTCCTGACCGGCGAGCTGGGATTGTCGGTCGGACCCATTCTCGCCGAGGCCGTCCTGCTGAAGCTGGACTTCGTGCCCATCGATTCCGGGAAAGCCCTGATGGTCCTCACGCTCGGTTCGGGCGTCGTTCGGACCATCTACGTGGATCTGCCTGCGGCGCTTCCGGCGGAGACGCTGGCTGCCGTCGCCAGGATCATGAACGAGAGATTGGCCGGCTCGACCCTGAGAGAGATTCACGGAACGCTGACCGAGAGATTGCGGGACATCCAGGTACCCGACGCCTCGGCCGAAGCGCTGGTGAACATCTTCGTCGAATCCGGCCCCGACATGTTCGAATGGGTCCTCGGCGAAGAGGACATACACCTCGGCAACGTGTCACTCCTGGCCAGCCAGCCGGAATTCCACTCCGGGGCCAGACTGAAGGAACTGATGGAGCTCACGGAGCAGCGGGAGCTGTTGGCGTCGGTGCTGCAGGGCCGCGCCACGGCCGGGGGCTCACACATCACGATCGGAGCGGAGCACGACGCACCCGAGCTGGCGGGACTCACGATCATCACGGCCACATACCAGCTGGACCAGGTGGAGGGCGTAGTCGGCGTCATCGGACCGACCCGGATGCCGTACGAGAAGGTCCTGGCCGTTGTCGAGTGCACGTCGTCCCTCGTCTCGAACCTGGTCACTCACTGACCTCACGATGAACTCGGGGATCGGCAGCGACGTTCGCTCAGATTCCGATTCCTACTAAGGCATACATGGCGGACTACTACAAACGGTTGGGAGTCGAGAAGGACTCCGACGCCGATACGATCAAGAAGGCCTATCGAAAGCTCGCGATGGAGTACCACCCGGACCGGAACAGCTCTCCGGATGCCGAGGAGAACTTCAAGCGTGTTACCGAGGCCTACGAAGTTCTCCGGGATCCCGAGCAGCGCCAGTTGTATGACCGGTTCGGGGAAGCTGGAATCAAGCGGAGCGCGGGTGGAGGACCGGCCGGGGGCTTCGGCGGGTTCGACTTCGCGGATGCCTTCGAGGTGTTCATGCGGGAATTCGGTGGCATGGGCTTCGGCGACATCTTCGGTGGCCGCGCCTCACGGACCAGCGGCCCCCGCCGCGGCGGAGATCTCAAGTTGAGGCTCAAGGTGTCGCTCGAGGAGGCGGCCCGGGGCGTCGAGCGCGGCGTCAAGATCAAGGTGCTCGATTCCTGCTCCCGGTGTGGCGGTTCGGGCGCGGAGCCAGGTACGGCTCCCGAGCGCTGTGGTACGTGCAACGGGGCCGGCGAGGTACGGCAGGTCCAGAGATCGATGCTGGGGCAGTTCGTCAGCGTGCGCCCCTGTCCGGACTGCGGTGGGGCCGGCGAACGGATTCTCAGTCCGTGCTCCGAGTGTTCCGGCGAGGGACGTGTCCGGATCGACCGGACCGTGCAGCTCCAGGTGCCGGCCGGCGTTTCGACCGACGACTACCTCAAGCTTTCGGGACGCGGCAACGCGGGGCGGGGTGGCGGACCGCGTGGGGATGTCCTGGTGCTGGTGGAGGTCGAGTCGGATCCGCGGTTCCAGCGGGTCGGCGATGACCTGGTCTACAACCTGGCCGTGACCATGAGCCAGGCAGCGCTCGGTGCGGATATCGAGGTGCCGACGATCATCGACGGCAACGCCATGCTGAAGATTCCGCAGGGTATCCAGAGCGGGCAGGCATTGAGGCTGAGAGGGCGGGGCATGCCGCGACTCAGGGATTCGGGACGTGGCGACCAGGTGGTCCGCGTCCTGGTGTGGACTCCAACGAGCCTGACGCGGGAGGAGCGCGACCTGCTGGAACAGCTCCGGGAAGTGGAGAGCGAGCCGCCCGAGCCGGATACCGAAGAGCCCGGTTTCTGGGAGAGAGTGAAGCGCGCCTTCACCGCCTGAGTTCGCCCGGCCACGAGCCTCCGCCAGCCGGAGCCCTTGCCTCGCACGCCCGGAGGCGAAACACTCATGGGCAATCCGAGGCAGCCACTCAGGTATTCCGGTTCCCTGAAGAGGTGAAGCATGAACGGTTTCGACGCCGGCCGGCCGCAGCAGAACGAGTACGATCCCTACTACCTCCCCATGATCGGACTCGTGCCCGACCAGCCCGTGCTCGAGGTGCTGGAAGAGCAAAGGCACGAACTCATGGGATTCCTCGGAAGCCTGGACAAGGCGACCGCGGATTTCCGCTACGGTCCCGAGAAGTGGAGCGTGAAAGAGGTGCTCGGCCACGTGGTTGACACCGAGAGGATCTTCGGCGCGCGGGCGCTGTGCTTCGCCAGGGGCGAGAAGACGCCGCTGCCACCGTTCGAACAGGACGAGTATGTACGGTCCGCCGGATTCGACCGGCGCTCGCTCTCCAGCCTGTCCAGGGAGTTCGAAGCGGTACGCCGATCCACCGAATGCATGTTCGACGGTTTCGACGAAGAACAATGGAACCGGGGCGGTGTGGCCAACGAGGCCAACATGACCGTGCGTGCGGTGGCCCATATCGTCGCGGGGCATGCGGCACACCACCTGGCCGTGATCCGCGAGCGCTACCTCGGCGACCAGTGACCATGTGAGGCCCGCCCAGGGCGGGCCCATACAGGACAGATAATGAGCCCCTCTCTCACGCTGGAGGGCTGGACCTGGAAACGGGTGACCAGCCTGGCTGCCGGTGCCGGCATGGTGTTGGCCTCCTACATGACCATCCGCCACTTCTTCTCCGCGAACTACCCGGAGTCGATCTGGGAGGGGTCGTTCTGCGACATCTCGGCCTTCTTCAATTGCGATAGTTCCGCCTACTCCAGCATCTCGGCGATTGCAGGCGTTCCGATCGGAGTATTCGGCGCCATCCTCGGTGCGCTGGTGGTCCTCGGAGCGCTCATCCCGTCGTCGGCACTGGAGCGAACGAACAAGAGCCTCGCCCTGGCCAACGGGATCGGGGTGGTCACGTTGGCGCTGTACTCGGTTTTCGTCCTGGGCAGCCTGTGCCTGCTGTGCACGGGCTTCTACGTCGCCTCACTCGTCAGCCTGTTCCTGTTCTGGCGCTACGGCATCGACAGCGATGCGACAGGTTTTGCTTCCAGGTGGCTGCGCCCCTCCGTCCCGGTTCTGGTGGTCCTCGCCCTGTTCACGGCGAGCCAGGCGTGGGCGGCGGCCGGCTACCATGAGGCGAAGCGGGACGCGCAGAGCGGGGGGGTAGCCGCCCGTGTAGTGAAGCAGTACTTCGGCTTGCCCGAAGTCGAGTGGCCGAGTGAGATCTCGATCTACCGTACAGCCAGTGCTACCGACGACTTCCAGGCGGCGCCGATCCGGATCGTGGAGTATGTCGATCCCCTGTGCTCGGACTGCAAGTACCTGTACGAGCAGATGTCGCTTCTGAAGGAGGAGTTCGGGGATCACCTGAATATCGCGTTCCAGTTCTTCCCGCTGGAGGCGAAGTGCAACGATGTGGTGGACAAGGACAAGCATCCGGGCGCGTGCGAGATGTCCTACATCGCGGCGTACGACCCGGAGAAGTTCCCGGCCATCATCGACGAGGTGTTCGCGAACTTCGAGGATGCCAAGACGCCCGAGTGGCGTGCGGACCTGGCCCGTCGCTATGGACTGGAGGGAGCGACGACCGATTCGGCCACGATCGCCGAGGTGGCCCGCCAGATCGCCACCGGAGCCGAGTACGAGAGGACGTCGGACCAGTACGAGCACGGAATTCGCTCGACGCCCACCATGATCATCAACAATCGGATGGTGATCGGGACGTTCCCCTACGAACAGCTGCGAGCGATCTTCCAGGCGCTGGTGGATGAGGCTGCGGGGGAAGGGCGGTTCATGGAGAGCTGGGTGGACTGAGAGGACTTACCGAGTATGCGTACAATCTATCTGGTCCACTGCATTGAGGCATCCAGAGTTGGTGGCCAACGTACCTCGACGACGTCCGTGACAAGCTGAAGCAATGATCCTGCTCGGTTTCTACGTCGCCCTCGCGCTCGGCGTCTCCTTCCTGTGCTCGATCATGGAAGCAGTGCTGTTGAGCGCGACGCCCTCCTACGTCGCGACGATGGAGGCGACGGGAGGCGCCGTCGGTCGCCGGTTCGCAAAGCTGAAGGCGGACGTTGACCGGCCGCTCGCTGCGATCCTGAGCCTGAACACGATCGCGCACACGGTGGGCGCAGCGGGGGCCGGTGCCCAGGCCGCCGCCGTGTTCGGAAGCGCTTGGCTCGGTGTGTTCTCCGGCGTGCTCACCTTCCTGATCCTCGTTCTCTCGGAGATCATCCCCAAGACACTAGGCGCCCTCTACTGGCGTGGGCTAGCGCCCTGGGTCACGCGGATTCTGGTCCCCGTCATGCTGCTGATGTGGCCGCTCGTGAAGCTGTCCCAGTGGATCACCCGGTTGATCGCTCGGACCGAGAGGCCGCCCGTGATCGAGCGGGCCGAGCTCTCTGCGCTCGCCGAGTTGGGAGCGCGGGAGGGAGTCCTCCGCCCCGGGGAGTTGCGGATCGTCCGGAACCTGTTCCGGTTCGGAGAATTGTCGGCGGAGGACATCATGTCCCCGCGAACCGTACTGGTCGCTCTCCCCGAGTCCGCAACGATCAAGGAGGTGCTCGAGCGAGAGAACGTGCTCCGGTTCTCGCGCCTCCCGCTCTACCAGGAAAGCCTCGACTCCGTGACGGGGTTTGTCCTCAAGAGCGACATTCTGCTCCACGCGGCCCGCGCAGCAGCAGATGTGGCGGAAGTCCGGTTGGTCGACCTGCGTCGCCCGATACTGCACGTACCTGGCAGCCTCGCTGTCCCCCAGCTGTTCGACCGGCTCATGACGCACGACTCGCACATCGCGTGCGTGGTGGATGACTTCGGAGGAACAGCGGGCCTCGTCACGCTGGAGGACGTGTTGGAGACATTGATTGGGCTCGAGATCGTGGACGAATTCGATGAAGTCGACGATTTGCGGGAGCTCGCGCGGCTGGAGTGGCGCGAGCGGGCGAGGAAGCTCGGGCTCGTGCCAGACGAACCGGACGATACGACTCAGGTCCTCTCTGATTGAAAGGCCCATGCACCCGGGAGGTGGGAATGAAGAGGTGGCTCAGGCGCGTTCGCGGTGCCATAGGAATGGGCTTTACCTGGGCGCTGGCATGGTTCGGCGCTGGCATGGTCCTTCTGCTGATCGTCGGTCCGGACGCTGCAGATGTCCCGTTCCCCCTGGGCTTCGGGATGTTCGGCTTCCTGGCTGGTGCCACGTTCTCCGTGGTTGTCGGAATGGTCGAGGGAAGGCGCAGCTTCGATCAGATGTCGGTTCCGCGTTTCGCGCTGTGGGGCGCGGTGGGCGGTCTGCTTCTGTCGGGCGCCTTCATCCTTGCCGCGGGCCTGGATGGGGGCCTCATCCTCGTCCTGGGTCCAGTGTTCGCATTGTCGAGCGCAGCGTCCGCGGCGGGTTCGCTCGCCCTGGCCAGACGAGCGGACGACCGGAAGTTGCTCGGCTCCGGTAGCGACGCCAAGCTCATTCCGTGAAGTCCGAGGAACCGATCATCCTGCGGGCCGGCCGGCCCGATGTCGCCGAGGGGTTGGCGTTTGCGGGGTACCTCAACGCAGCCGCAGAGGGCTTCTTCCAATTCTGGCTCGGGAGGGGCTTCTCCCGGGTGATTGCCGAGGCCTTCAAGAAGCCGGGCCACGACCTGTCGTACGAGCACGCTACGTTCGCCGTGCGCGACGAGAAGATCATCGGGATGGCGGTGTGCTACACGGAAGAGCAGCACCGTGTCTCGTCGCTCGCTCCCCTCCGGGAGGCCGAGGGCTATCCGACCTGCCGCGCTGCGATCATCGCCGCGGTATTCGCGCCGATCTTCCGTGTCCTCGACACTCTCGAGGACGGCGATTTCTACCTCCAGGCGATCGCCGTGGACCCGGACGCGCGCGGAGCGGGCGTCGGTTCTTTGCTGATGGATCGGGTCGAAGACAAGGGGCGAGCCAGCGGATCAAGAAGGCTGTGCCTGGATGTCTCGGGCGGAAACGCCGGGGCTCGCAGGCTCTACGAACGCCGGGGCATGGATGTCGTGTTGGAGTCGAAGATCTTCTACATGCCCGGGGTCAGGCTCCTTCGGATGGCGAAGGCCATCTGACCGGACCTGAGGATCATCGGAGTGGCCTTGAACGGAGAGACCCGCCCCCTTCGCCTGCCAGACAGCCTGGCCGACGAGTACTCCGAATGGTCTTCCGAGCTCGTCTGGCAAGTCGAGTCCAGTGCCGCGACGTACCGACTGACCCATCCGTCCGCCGGAGTGCGATTCGCCAAAGTGAAGAGTGACGATGACTATCCAGGTCTTCCTGCCGAGGCCGATCGCATGAGGTGGTGCGGTTCCCACCTCCCGGTTCCAGAGATCGTGGACGAAGGATCCGGCTCCGGGCTCGCCTGGTTGGTCACCAGGGGCCTTCCAGGCCGGGATGCCACCCACGAGGAGTGGTCAGCAGACCCGGTGAGGCTAACTCGTGCTCTGGCCCGCGGCCTCAAGCGATTCCACTCGGCGCCGGTGGCCGACTGTCCATTCGACTTCCGGCTCGACGCTGCCCTGCGTCATGTCCGGTCCCGCGTGGACAGCGGCTATCTCGTCCCCGAGAGGGACTTTCACCCGGAGCACGTGCACCTGGACGTCACGGAGGCAGTGGCGCTGCTCGAGAGCACGGTGCCGACCGCCGAGTCGCTTGCGGTCTGTCATGGGGACTACTGTCCACCAAACATTCTGCTCGACGGCTGGGAGGCGGTTGGTTTCGTGGACCTGGGCGAGCTCGGTGTCGCCGACCGGTGGTGGGACCTGGCCATCGCGACGTGGAGTCTGGATTGGAATCTCGGCCCCGGCTTCGAGGATCTGTTCCTGAGCGAGTACGGGATCGAGAGAGACGACCGCAGAGTCTCGTTCTACAGGCTGCTATACGACCTGGTTTCCTGACACGCCTCAGCCGCCGGATGACAAAGCGCCGGGGCCGTCCCTGTCGCGGCCCCGGCGCTCGCTTGTGGCGGGATGCGAACGATCACATCCCGGTCTGCACGGCGCTTCCTACAGCCGGAAGATGACCCCGGCGTTGAGCTCGATCTGGTTCGCGTACTGCGGATCTTCGACCACGTAGCAGCCATAGAAGCCGCACCACCATCCACCCGGGTCAGACTTGATATACGTCGGGGTCCACCGGAATTCGGCGCGCAGGCCGAACTTCGGACTTGCGAACGGAAAGAACTTGCCGCCGAAAGCGAACGTTCCGGAGAACTGAGTGCCGCCGTCGATCTCCCCTTCGTCTGTGCTGACGGAACCGAATTGTGTGGCCCCCAGACCCACGAGGATGTACGGGCGAGCCACTGCGTCGATGTTGCTGAAGGCGAAGGAGTAGTAGCCGTGGTAGTTGTAGACGTTCATGTCGCCCACCGTGGCCTTGTCTCTCCCGCCGGCTTCGAGCTGGGTGGGCTGATGGTCGAACAGGAAGCCGACTTCGGAGTTCTCGCTCAGCATGTAGCCGAAACGCAGGCCCCATGAAAAGGAATCCGCCGGGTCGAGCCGGTTGAAGGTCCCCTCGTCGGTCTCTACCGTCGCTCCGCTCACGCCGTCGCTGAACGTGTAGCCGGCGTTGGCTGAGATTTCGAACTTCGAGCTCTGTGCCTGTGCCGAAGTTGCCGCCAGCCCTATGGCCAATGCCACCAGCAGTGTCTTGCGAACCATGAGTGTACCACCCTCGCTTTCGTGTTTCAGGCGGGACGGTCACGTTGTCCCGATCGGAGTGAAGCAAGCCGGCACATTACAGCGGAACGGATTCCTGTCAACTACCGGCCGCCAGTGCTCTGACCGCCTCGATCAGTCGCTCCACTTCCTCGCGGTTCGTGTAGCAGGCGCATCCGGCTCGCAACAGGCCCTCCGTTTCGACGTCCAGGCGGGTCGTGACCGACGAGGCATAGAAGTTCCCGTGCGACAGGAACAGTCCCCACTCGGAGGACAGGCGAGCCGCCGCCTCTGCCGGCGTGTGTCCTTCGATGGTGAACGAAAGGGTGGGAGTGCGCGGCGCTCCGGGGCGCGGGCCGTACAGGCGCACACCGCCTACGCTCTCGAGGCCCTCCCACAGCCAGGCGATCAGCTCGTCGCCGCGCCGCGACAGCTCGTCGAAGGCGACGTCCAGTCGCTCGCCGCGGGTGCCCCCCTCCGCCAGGGCGGCCAGGAAGTCGACGGCGGCC
>JAMJQV010000288.1 GCA_023554435.1 Gemmatimonadota bacterium
GCTTCGGCCAGGATTCTTGCCGCCTGCCCCACACGGGGGCCGAGTCGATGCATGAGATCGGATGGGACTTCCAGCACGGCCCCCTGCCTGACCGCCCTGACGTTCTGCCACCCGGGCCGCTCCGCCGGCCGGGCCGAGTGGGCCGGACCGCTGCCGCTCACCGGATAGATGATCACGTCCGGATCCCGCGCGATGATCGCCTCCAGGCTGACCCGAGGAGATGGAGCGACGAGATCTCCGAACACGTTTCGCCCTCCCGCCGTCGACAGCAGGGCATCCAGATAGCTTCCCGCCCCGACGGTGAAAGCGGGGGGGTAGCCCACGTCGTAGTACACCGCCGGAGGCGCCTTGCCGGCGACCGCCGACCGGACCGCATCCAAGTCCCGCTCGACCCCCTCCCAAAGGGCCCGGGCCCCCTCCTCGCGGTCCACGATCCGCCCCAGTCGGATGATGTTGTGTTGCAGTTCCTCGAGAGTGTTGAACAGCACGACCATGTGAGGGACACGCAGACGCTCCATCTCCCGGACCGCGTCTGCGTTGTCCGATCCACCGATGAGAATCACGAGGTCGGGATCTCTCAGCAGCACCGTCTCGACCGACGGTCGGATTGCGTCGCCGACGTCCGGGATCTCCCGCGCCTCCGGAGGATAGTCGTCGAACCGGGAGCGGCCCACGAGCCTGCTCCCCTCGCCAAGACTGAACAGGATCTCCGTGGCCACGGGGACGAGCGACACGATGCGCCGCGGACTCGCCTCGAGGACCAGCACCCGGCCCGCATCGTCCTCTACACGGATCGGCGCATTCTGGGCGTGCAGGTCCGGTCGAGAGCACAGAAGGCAGGTGAAAGCGCCCACAAGCGGAAGCCACCTGAACAACAAAAACCCGTCCTTTCAAAGAAAGGGCGGGCATGACCGAGTCACAGAGCTCGTGGCTCGCCCACACCCTTCCCGCGAAGAGCGACAATGGGCAAGGACAGGCCACGTCTCCTGGCTCGAGGCTTCGCGGCGGCCTTCCCGGGCCTCTGGCCCAGTGGCAACGTCGCGGCGAAGCGGGTACCGGGTAGCCCCGGACCCATTTCCTCTCACAGTGGCGGGGCCGCGTCGGATTCACACCGACTTCCGTGCGCCCGTCCCTGTCAAACTGTGGTTTGGATCTTACCGACCTGTGGTCGGGCGAGGCAATAGCTCGCCGGACAGGCTACGAGCTCTTGCGCGTGAGCCTCTGGGAGAGCACAGCGGCGGCCCCGAGTGCCAGGGCCACCGCGAACCACACCCAGGCCTGCCCCCTGCCCGGTTCCTCGAACCCCACCCGAACGGACACCGTCGCCGCCACGGACAGGTCCGTCGCCGTGAAGCGGCGAAGGGGCACCGCCATATCACTACCCACAGAGGCTTCTGCCAGGCCATCGACCTGCAGAGTCATGCCGGCGCGCGGCATCACCAGAAGTTCCAGCCTCTCCGTGGGATGCTCCACTCTCAGGGCGTACTCGGTCCCGGACACCATGTACTCCACGGCTACGCGAATGCCCGTTGGAGGCAGCGCTCCGGCGAAACCAATCGTCCCATCCCGGACGGCGAGGTCCTGCGGCGGAACACCACCCTGGGCGGGGAACACGGCGTGCGCGTTGCCAGCAAGAGCGCCAGCCCAAACGAACACCGAGTCACCGGATGGAAGCAGCGTCCTTTCCGGTACCCCCTCCACATCGATGATCTCAGCGATCTGCAGACCGGCAGGGCCCGGGGTGACGACCACGTGCCTGAACTCGCTCTTAAGCGATCCGACGGGTCCCGCTACGAGCGCCGTGTCGAACACGGCGACGGAATAGTCTGCCAGCTCGTCGGGATTCGTCGGGTGTATCGGGGGTCCCCAGTACAGGACTCCCCCGTAGCGCGCCCCGACGAGGAAGACCGTTCCTGCCTCGGTCGATTCCGGAAACGAGAAGTCGAACTGGCCGTTCTGGCCCGCGATCGCGGAGTCGACGATCGCCCCCTCCGTCTGACTGACGCTGTGAAGCTCCACTCTAACGCCGCCGACGGGTAAAGAGTCGGCAAGAGTCACGCGCCCCCGCAGGTCCTGGCCGATGCCCGGCTGAACCGCCCACATCAGGAGAAGGCCGGCAACTGAAGCACTCCCACGCAGCCTGCGTATGGGCGAAATCAGCCTGGCGCCCGTCACCCAAGGCCCCATCACGGTACGAACCGTCCGAAGTCCTCCGGATCGAGCCGTTTCAGGTAGTCCCGGAGCTTTTCTGGCGGTTCCGAGTCTTCCTCCTCGGCACTCGAATCTCCCATGCTCGCACTGGCGAAGCCCGGTTCGAGGGTGGCCCCCTCTACCTCGACCGTGGTCCTGTCCAGCAGGTCCACGTCAGCGAAAATGGGAGCGGCGGCCCGAAGTGCGAGCGCCACACTGTCGCTGGGACGAGAATCGATCGTGATCGTCTCGCCGTTACGTTGCAGCATCAGGGATGCGTAGTAGGTGTTGTCGACCACTCGCGTGATCAGAACCCGCACCAGCTCGCTTCCGAGACTGCGCACCACCGTGTTGAGGAGGTCGTGCGTCAGCGGTCTCGAGAACTTGATGCCGGCCAGTTCCATTGCTATCGCACTGGCCTCTCCGGGGCCAATCCAGATAGGAAGGAGCCTGTTGCCACCGACCTCCCTGAGAATCACGACGGGCGTGTTGGAGGCCTTGTCCAGACCGAGGCTCGCCACCTCAAGTTCGATCACTTGCACCACCCCTCTCCGTGCGAGCGCCGGTCAAGTGCCGAGGTCCCACGACGAGAGATAGTGCTCCTGCTCGGCCGTGAGAGTGTCGATGTCGATTTTCATGGAGGCCAGCTTCAACCTCGCGATCTCGCTATCCATCTCAGCCGGTACGCGATGGACTTGCTTGCCCAGGCGGGCGCCCTGCTCGCTGAGAAGGTACTCCGCTCCCAGCGCCTGGTTGGCGAAGGACATATCCATTACCGCGGCTGGATGCCCCTCGGCCGCAGCCAGGTTGATCAAGCGACCCTCTGCAAGGAGGACGATGCGACGCCCGTCCACGACGTACTCCACCGCTTCCGGCCGGACCTCCCTCGGCTCGCCTGACGCGATCTCTCTCAAGCGGCGAATGTCGATCTCGACGTCGAAATGGCCGGAGTTCGCCACGATGGCTCCGTCCTTCATGGCCCGGAAATGCTCCTCCCGAATGACGCTCGTATTGCCCGTAAGTGTCAGGAAGAGGTCGCCAAGCGGGGCGGCCTCGGCCATCGGTGCGACCGGGAACCCGTCCATCGACGCCTCCAGGGCGACGACCGGCTCGACCTCCGTCACGATTACCTTCGCCCC
>JAMJQV010000030.1 GCA_023554435.1 Gemmatimonadota bacterium
CGAGGGAGTGACCTGTCCGACGATGCCCCGGGTCGCGAGCGGTCGTATGAAACCGGCTTCCGACAGTTCCTGCACGACGGTCCAGAAGTCCGGACGCCGTTGCATGAGCGAGTCCACGAACACCGCCCCGGACCGCGCCAATAGGGCGTCGATCCCAGCCGGGTAGCCCAGCACCAGGATCTCCTGGCCGGGGCCGGGATTCTCTTCCGCCAGGCGAAGGGGCTCGCGCCCCTCCATCTCGGGTGCTCGCACCACCGCCAGGTCGACTTCGGCGCTGGCCGCCACGAACGACAGCTCGACCGGCTCGGCCCGGTCCGGCAGGTAGCCGAGCAGGCGCAGGCGAGGCTCGAAGCCGCGCTCGAAGATGGGGCCGACCTGCTCGTTCTCGCTCCACGGGATGGCCACGTGCCGATTGGTCACCAGCAGCCCGTCGTCGGAGGCGAGCCAGGCGCTTCCGGTGAACTGCACTTCGAACACAGGGCCGTCACCCTCGGTCGTCGTCAACGGGATGCCCCCCGGCCCGACGCGCGGCGCCCCGGTGGGCCCAAGCAGAAGCCGTAGCGGACGGCCGGAGTCGCCCTCGACCAGTTGGTACCCGCCCTGGACGAAGATGACGGACGATGAGGCGGCCATCACGACCCTTCGTCCGGCGTCGCTCATCTGCTCGAGCGCCTCGATGCGTCCGGTGAGGGCGTCCTGCAGCTCGGCCACCAGGGCGCGAGCTTCGGGATCTTCCTCCGCAAGGACCGAGAGGTTGGCCAGGGCCTCGGCTACACGCGCGCTGCGCGCCTCCTCGGCACCGATCCGACGTTCGATGCGCAGCCCGTAGGCGACGAGCGCCCCGGCCGTGACGAGCAGGACGGCCAGAGCTCCTCCCAGCACGACGCGCGCTCGCGGAGAGGTGCGAGTCAGCATCTCTCGCGGCAG
Source organism: Gemmatimonadota bacterium (assembly GCA_023554435.1). Lineage (GTDB taxonomy): Bacteria > Gemmatimonadota > Gemmatimonadetes > Palauibacterales > Palauibacteraceae > Benthicola. Next base: position 928 of record JAMJQV010000030.1, read on the forward strand.
CGACCCGATCAGGAGGGCGAATTGACGCAGGAGTCCGCCCTTGCCGTGGCGGGCGCAGTCCACGCAGTCCCGCCAGGCCTCCTTCACGGATTTGTAGTGGGACGGATTCGTGGTCTCCATCACGAACCGGATCACCGGCCCACCCGTACCGACCTCGAGAATGTCCCCGGGAACCAGGGTCTCGCGGCCCTGGAGTCCCGGTACATCGGCGCTGTTGAGGTAGACCTGACCCTCCACTTCGAGCACCGACCATCCCTCTTCGCCCCTCACCAGCACCGCGTGTCGCTGGCTGACCGCCGGATCGGATCCCTCGGGGAAGTGCACCACCGCGTCGCGCGCCGTGCCGACGAGGGCCTGCACGTCCGTGAGGTGCTGGCGGGAACCACGGTGGGGCCCGGTGAGGTGGAGAATGACCGCGTCGCCGCCCGATCCGACCGAGGCTGAATCAGCCGGGTCGCGCGATTCCGGGGACGGAAACGCTCCCTCGATGACCGGGGTGCTGTCAGGCGTCATTCAGAACATCCTCCGAGAGCGATAGACCGTCCCAACGTATGGGTAAACACGCCGGCCGGGAACAGGTTTCCGATGAGACTTTGCGGGCGAAGGGGTGTAAACTGAGATGCCCCCCGACTCACCAAGGAGAGGCTCACCATGTGGGAACGCGTTGTCGCCGTGGATCTCGAGGCCACGGGCCTCGATCCGAGGGAAGATCGGATCGTGGAGCTGGCGATCGTGCGGGCCGAGGATGGCCTTGTGCTGATGGACCAGCGATTTCACCCTGGCCTTCCGATACCCACCGCCGCTACGTCGGTCCACGGGATCTCGGACGCCGACGTGGCACACTGTGACGGCTTCGCGGTTCACGCCGCGACCGTCCAGGCCATGCTCCGGGACGCCATCATCATGGGCTACAACTCGCGGCGCTACGACACGGTGATGATCGATGCGGAGCTGCGTCGAGCCGGCGAAACGGGACTGGACCTGGCGGCTCAGCCGGAGATCGATCTCCTGCGAGTGTGGGCCGAGTCAGAGAGGCGGACCCTGGACCTGGCGGTCCAGCGGTTTCTGGGCCACGGACACGCGGGCGCGCACTCGGCGCTGTCGGACGCGGAGGCCCTGCTGCCACTGGCCCGGGCCATGAAGCGGGCGTGGGCGCTGGAGGACTACGACCTCCTGGATCGAAGTCGTCCGCGGGGCGAGGTCGATCGGTCACGGCGCCTGCGACAGACGCGGGGCGGCGAGGTCGTTTTCAATTTCGGCAAGCACGCCGGCGAACCGGTACGCGAGCACGAAGAGTACCTGGACTGGATGCTGAACTCCGACTTTCCGCCAGACACTCTCGAGGCGATCCGGCGCCTGCAGAAGAACGGGTGGCGCTGGCCCTGATCGAGACCGGACGACACTCCGACCTCTGCAAGCGCCCCGGATGGACCGATCCCGCCCACCGGCTGCCGGGCGAGCGGGATCGGTGCGTGTCGCGACGCGGAAGCCTGCGCTCTGCCGACTAGCGGTGCGCCAGCGTGATGACCGCGAAGGTGGCCCCTTGCGGGTCGGACAGCCACGCGAACCGTCCCACGCCCGGAATGTCCATCGTCTCCCCGACCGGCGATGCACCGAGTTCGATGGCCTTTGCCACCGTCCCATCACAGTCGTCGACGGAGAAGTAGGTGGCCCAGTGCGGGGGCACCTCGCCCCACTCCTTCTGGATCTGCATCATCCCCCCGGTCGGCAATTCGCCGAGAAGAAAGCTCGTGTAGGTTCCGGTCGGCGGCGGCATCTCCTGGTCGTGCGCCGTCCACCCCAACAACCCACCGTAGAACGACTTCGACGCATCCGTGTCGAGGGTGAGGAGTTCGTTCCAGCAAAGCGCTCCGTGCTCGCTCTTGAGCCCGACGCCTTGATGATTGACTGCCTGCCACAGGTAGAACATGGCCCCGGCCGGATCCTGAATCACCGACATGCGGCCCGAATCGAACACGTCGAACGGTCCGGCGAGCACGAGGCCGCCGAGCGACTGCGCCCTCTCGGTCGCCTCGTCGACCGAGTCCACCGCCACGTAGGCCCCCCAGCAGTCGGGCCCTGAATTCGGTTGCTTCGGATCGGACTGGTACAGGGCAGCGGTGTACTTCCCGCCCATGTGGAACATGGTGTAGGTGGAGTCCTCGGACATCGGGACCTCCTCGGCCTCCCACCCGAACAGGCTCGAGTAGAACGAGCGTGCCGCGTCCTGATCGCTCGATGCCAGCTCGACCCAGCAGAAGGTCCCCGGCTCGTGCTTCGGCGTCTCCGCCATTGCTGCCTCCTCACGTTGAGTCCCGGCCGACACGCGAGGCGTGCGCCTTCCGGGTCGAACCACCGGCTCCCGATACCCAGAGTAATCAAGGAGACGGTCGAATCAAGGCGGGGTCAGCCTCGGCGGCGAGAGCGGGGAAGGGGGCGAACCCGGAGACCGGGCACCCGCCGAAACCTGCCGGTCCGGGAGGTCACGATCTCCAGTCCGTGGTAGAGTGCCGTCGCGGCCACCTGGAGCTCACGGGTCGTCAGATCCAGGTCGGGACGTTCCGCGGTCAGCTCGCCGAATGCGCGGGCGGTCGCCACGTCGAAGGGCAGAACCGTGACGGCGGGAAGCACCCGCTCCTCGATGTGCGCGATGTTGCCCTCCGGATCCCGCGACTCATCGGCTCCGCGGTACAGGTCGGCGACGGATACCGCGCTGGTGAACTGCTCCTCCCGGGGCAGGGATCGCAGCCATTCGAGGTACGACTCTCGAGGCTCCGACCGCAGTGCTTCGGCGATCGCGTCGGCGTGAAACAGGTAGGCCGTCATTGCGGGAGACACCTGCCCCGGCCCCGGCAGCGTCCAGTGACGAAACCGGGGGATCGGGGAAGAAGGGTACTCGTCGGCTCAGCGGGAGCGTCGGTTCCGGCGCACCAGTCGGGCGAGCTCCTCCGAGCCCTTCCAACCGCCCGCCAGGCTCGCGAGACCGCCCTCCGGACCCGCGGCCCGAAGTCGCGTCAGCTTCTCCACGTCGGCCGCCTGTACCAGCGCTGCCACCGGCTTGCCGTGACGGCTGATGATGATCGGCTCGCCGTCCTCGGCCCAGCGAACGCATGCCGCGAACGTGGCCTTGGCCTGTGCAACGGAGAGTGTGCGGGACACGTCGGTCCTCCTCGCTGAGTGA